>JBDTZL010000029.1:0-9171 GCA_040005125.1 Ginsengibacter sp. | reverse complement strand
ATGCATGGCGTCTCTACCCACCCGATATTACAGACGCCATGCATGGCGTCTCTACTCACACAATATTACAGACGCCATGCATGGCGTCTCTACTCACGATATTACCTTACCGGTGCCCGGTCTCATTATGAATTCTCAGGCGATTCGCTTTGTAAGATACTTCGCTTCCAAAAAAGTTTCCATCTTCTATTTTAGCGATCATTATATAACCAAGAGAAGGAAGGCTGACCTTTAATGTTTTATTTTTTACGGCAAAAGCATTTCCTTTAATAGAATAAGAAGGGCTATCAACAACCCTGGCCACATCATGTATGTTAACATCTGCCCGGTCTAATTCTATATACCGGTAATACCTTGTAAATTCTTTTATGGCATCTATTTCATCTTGTTTGATAACCGCGGGCTCACCCCTCCAATATAGAATGCTTATCACGCCACTTACTTGTTTAAGTAAATCAATTTCTGCAAGTGTTGTGTTTACAAACACATAAGATTTGAATAATGGCTCCCGGAGAATTTTGATATGCCGGAAAGATTTTATTCTTCTAAAGTTCACCGGGAAAAAATTTTCAATTTTTCTTTTGGTGAATAAAGAGGCGACTTTTTTTTCGCAGCGCGGCTTTGTATAAACTGCGTACCAATTCTTCTGCATTTTCTTTTTTTTTAAATTTGAAATTTGCAGTAATTCAAAGGATGGAAATGGAAAGGTGGAAAGATGGGAAGTTGGGAAAGTTGATAAGTTGATAAGTTGAAGAAAGTATTGATGCGATTAACTTATCAACTTGGTAACCAGTTAAACATTTTATAATGGATTTTTATCTTTCTGTCTCTTTATTCCCGTAAACATAATCGTAACCTGGGCCATAATTATTTTTGAAAAAGTTATCGGATCGCTTGACCAGTTTTCTATAATCAGACCGGCTCATGCTTCCTTTGCTGTACATATTATTTACAAGAAGAGTTTGTTTAATTATTTTAAAACGATCAGGTGAAAAGGTTTTTATTCTACGGCCAAAAATTCCTGGAAAACAATGTTCACCAAATGCCGTAAGATTTATAAGGATCATCAATCCGCCAAACAGTTGCAAGCCAAGAAAAACTGCAATAAAGAAATGCATTGACAAAATAGCAAGGAGCCACATTTTTTTGGTTTTCTTCCAAAGCATTCCTACCGGGTAAAGAGTTTCAGTTATTAAAGTGCCGATGCAAAGCATTTTAGGTACAATGGGTAGGGCCGCCATCCAGTTTATATCCACCTTGTGAAACTGATCCTGCTGCATTGCTATCCATATAGCGTCACCATTCCACCATTGTGATCCCAGTGATTTTTCAATTCCGCTGGCCAGGTACATGATACAAAAATGTAACTGAATTATTCGGACACTTAAGGTAATAAGGTATGGTGGCAGGGCGGAAGGCTTTTTATAAGAGTCAACCGACCAGCTTGCACCAACCGGAAGAACCATGCAATAGAACAAAGCAATATGAGCAAACGTTTCAACACCGTAGGCTGTAAAATGACCGGTTGTGTTTAATATTAAATGCATAAGCCAGGCAAGTGCGCCCATTAAACGTGTTTTATAACCTGCAATTAAACCTATCAAGCAAGAAAAATAAATCGCGGTTACAAGATATACAGTGCCTTTGGCTGAAATACTTAATGGCAATAAAAGTTTTGCGAGGTAAGCAAGGCCTGGTGTTTGCCTTGTGGAAAGCGCATCGCTTATTTCCCATGGCAATAAACCTTGTGGGCCATAAAACCACATCCAGTCTGGAAGCAGGATGAGCAATTGCACAAGAGCAAAAATGCCAACGGCTATGCGGAAACAACCTAAGGTTTGAATGGGAACCGGATTGCAAAAGAAATTACGGATGTTTGAAAATATCTTTTTCATAATAATATCTTTTTTATTTGGCTACAATTGCATTATTTTTTTCAAAGTCGCGGTGAAACCAGAAATGCCATTGGCAACGTTTTCCGTTTCTAAACTCATTCATGGTGGGTATTTTCTGTACAACCATTGCAACCCTCACCTTATTTGCAGCCGGGTAGCGTTGTAAAACAAATTGTGCCAGGCTGGCTGAGAAAATAGATCGCCCTTCTTCTAAAGTGAGGTAGCCATAAATGTTATTTATGCGGTTGGTAAAATCAGGAGAATTGCCTTTTAAATCGACGATGTGTTCTTTTCCTGAGGAATCTTTTGTGGCATATACAACATAAGGCTGGTCAGAAAGGCCTGGAGCAAAAAAACTAAATATGTTATTGCTTCCTGTATAATCACCTATGCATGCTGCTGCTTTTATAACCGGAAGTTCTGCTTTTCCCCACTCCCCGGAATGTGAGGCAAATAACGCAATCATTATAAGATGTAAGCTCGCTAACAGGAAGTATAGTTTATGTTTGAGTGGCATGGCAATACATTGATTTTTTAAAAGGTATCCGCCCGAAAGCGGATACCGGAATGAATTTCTCTTAATTTAAAACTGCAATGGATTTATCTTGTTGTAACGGTGTTACAGTTAATCCTTTATACATTCCAGCGTTAAACTCCACCAATCTTTCTCTTATAGTTTTAAGAATTAGCGGATCAAAACAACCTTTTATAGTAGGCTTAATAATGTCCCGCAAATTAGTTTTATAGGGTTTGAACACGAGAGCATCAAGATCGGCGTATCCGTAAAAGTTTCTTGTAAATGCACCACCCTTTGTATTATCGGGAGCGCCTAACAAAACGAAGCGTGAGGGATCCAGACCTTTGGTTAATGCATCCATCTTATCTAGTTGCAGGTTTGAATAGCTTTTGATAAACGCTCCTGAAGCGAGCGCAGCTCCTCCGTTTGAAATTTTAATCCCTTTCAGAGACCCATATTGCGCAGGGTCAGCCTTTGCTATTAATTGTTGCACCTGGGTAAGTTTGTTTACATCAATTGCCATATCGGGGCAGGTTGGCTGAATAAAATTTGGCCTTTTCCAAATTGGTACATATTTATACCTGATTCTTATCGGCTCAGGACAAATAAGATCCTGAGGATCTGCATATACAAGATAATTATCTGCGCCGTAAGCAGTTCTTGTAATACCCGCATTTGGCATTGGGTTACTAAAGCTGAAAGAATAACTGTCAAGCGAAAGATCTTTAACAATGGCATCAATGCGGTCGGGTGCGGTTATAGAAGCCTCTCTTGATGCATAGGCAAGATTGCTTCCATTATCATTGGCTTCATTATAAGCCAGGTCTTTTTTACAACTTGTAAAAGTGAGCATGGCTGCTACACTGGTAGCAGCTAAGGTGATTGAAATTCTGTGTTTCATAATTTTTTTTTTAATGATTAATTAATTGATTTAATGATACAAAGATGTGACATGGCCTGCCTGTATACCACAAGGAAATGACTGTAATTATTTTAGTATAATAACTTTCCTCAACCGTGTTTTCACGTATTTGGGACCGTCAAATAACAATGCTTAAAATCATGGAAAATTATCCATCTCATTGCGCCAATCATCCATTTTAAACGGATTTATGTCATCGTATATAACGTTGCAGTTGTGTAAGGAATTAATGGTTGTCAACCCTGATGAAAGTGGCTGTAAATAATTAACGTCTGTTAAAAAGATTGGCAACCCCTGGCGAAAGGAAATTTAATGAGCGTGTGGTAATTGTGTACACAAGCACAGCTACCTTTATATTCAAATTAAAATGCTCATGGAAAATAAAAGAATGCCTGTTCCGCCTTTTACTATGGAAACCGCTTTGCAAAAAGTTCAGGCTGCGGAGGATGCCTGGAATACCAGGGATCCTGAGAAAGTTTGTTTGGCTTATACTATTGACACCGAATGGAGAAACCGGGTTGAATTCATCAATGGGCGGGAAGAAGTAAAACAATTCTTAATTCGAAAATGGAATAGAGAATTAGACTACAGGCTCAAAAAAGAATTATGGGGCTTTCGTGAAAACAGGATGGCAGTACGGTTTGAATATGAATGGCACGACGATAGCGGGCAGTGGTATCGTTCTTATGGCAATGAACTTTGGGAGTTTGATGAAAATGGTTACATGCAAAAACGTTTCGCCAGTATCAATGATATGCCCATTAAAGAAACGGAACGTAAACTAAAATGAAACTTTGATGATGGAAGCCCGCTCAGTTTTAAACTTGAAAACCTCACCCCAACCCCTCTCCTAAAGGCGAGGGAACTAACTTACCAAAGCACTTCAAACTTTGAACCTTGAACTTCATATGGATATTATTTTAGCGGCCTCAGATCTTTTTTATTGATCCATCCCTTGGAGGTTCTTCCAAAGCGGTTGGTATACTCAATATAAATAAATCCATTCCTGTCCTGTATTGGGTTCAGGATATTTTTGTTCAGGGGATCGAGATAAGATTGTCTGCTTGTGCTTTCATCAGGCTGATCATGAAAAAATGTGGTATCTACTACAGTATATTGCACTTTTAATGCATCTGCCGATGTAACAGGTTCAGGTGTTGCAGCAGGCTTTTTATCAGCCAGGGTTGCATTGCCGGATTTAACCACTGCCTTAGATGCATCTGTCGCACGTGGGGAGGGATTATCAGCTTGTTTCTGAAAGTAAGTAATACCTGTTGTTGTATCTTTTATAGTAGCCTTTATATGTTCTGCAGATAACATCCCGGTTTTCGTAACCACTTTAGGTGTGGATTGGTCTGGTGTGATTTTGACAGCGGGAACAATAGACTTTGTTGCAGTGGAAACAGGATTGTCATTTTTATTTTTATAGAACATAAAATAAAAAGCTGTTGCTGCAATACAAATAACTATTAGTGATACAAAAATGATTAAGCGCGTTTTTCTAAACCGGGGTGCCTGTACAGGTAGTTCTGCCCCCGTAACCGCGGCCCCGGCGGGTTTCAGCGCGGTAGTACCATTTGTAATTTTTTTAGCTGTGATGGGGGCTTCATGGCGAACATGCGGGTCAGCCTCTTTTACGATCTTTCTATATTCATTAAAACCGAGATTGTAATTATTGGTTCTTATTTCATCAACCGGAACGTAAAAACTTTTATCTGTTCTTCTTCTGCCGGTTTCTTCCTTCTCATTTTTCCAGCGGGTTAAAATATCGGGCACATCATTATATTCCCCTGTAAATGTAAATACATCATTTTTACCTGTATGTATTGGATCTGCATTGTTTTTATTTATTCCTTCCTTTGCTGCCTCCATTTTATAGAACCAAACTTTATCAGTAGTAATGCCTGCCGGGTTAGAGAAAATAAGTATGCATGCCCCCGAAAAAAGTGAACCGGCTTTGCCTGGCAAGGTTATTACTGCTTCCAGTTTATTTTCGTCAATAATCTTCTGCCGTATTGTTTTAATCTCTGTTATATTATCGTACAATATTATTTCCCGTATGATTACTGCAACCCGCCCACCACTTTTCAGGCTTTTTAAAATAAGGTTTAAGAAAAGAATTTCCTGTCTCCTGGTATCTGTTTGTGGGGTGTTTGGCCTGGGTGTCGTTTTATTTTCAACGCCTTCAAAAAATAAATTGGACAATATCAAAGTCGGTTGTTTTCGTAAACTGAGATTGGCCTTACTGAAAACATTTAAAACTTCTAATTTAGGATCTTCAATACCATGCAATATCATGTTCATGGCGCCAATACGAAGCTGAACAAGATCGGACTCAATACCCTTATAAATGTCTCCGGAGAGGTCATTTTTAAAATTGGGAATGATGGAAGAATTTTTACCGGCAATATACATGGCACTGTTTACCAGAAAACTGCCATTGCCCGTTGAAGGATCACCAATCACATCTTCCGGTGTTGGCTGCATCAGGGCAACCATTAGTTTCACAACATAATCAGGCGCATATACTTGCCCGTTTTGCGCTGTTATTTCGGTTTTGTTTAACAGGTATTCAAATATGGCCGCTCTTGTATCATTATCTTCCGCCTCCATAATTTTAATAATATCCACAATATTGGCCAGCAGATTTGCTGTGGGAGTTAAAAGCAACGGCTCTTTTAGAAACAGGCTGTACTGAAGGTTGGTAAGGCTATAATTTTTTATTGAGTCTGGTATGCCTCTTTCTTTTGTGAAGAGGCGATGCATACTTTGAGCATCCAGGTCTTTGAACCTGCTCCAGCATAGTTCATCCCGTTCCTTTGCAGGAATAAGATTGTCTAAAAATGTTTCAGCGCGCCTTTCGGTTATTAGTTGCTTTTCCTCAATTTTTTTTATGAAAAGCAAATAGCTGATCAAATCAAGCAGAACTAATGGCCTTAACGTATTAATAGGCCAGCAGGCTTCCCATTTTTTTGTAATATCCGCACGTAACTCAGCTGTGAGCATATTGAAAGAATAAAAAAAAACCGGGTGTTTGATTAATACGGGTGCAGCCATAGATTTATCTTTTGGCTGGGTATGAGGCTTGCTCAATAGCTTAGGAGCCATTGAAGCTACTTCTTCCGAAACGCCCTCATTAATAGTTTCCCCTGTCATAATTTTAATGGATTAGTAGTTTAAAAAAATTATTAACATACTAATTTAGCAGAAATTACTAAAAACATCTAAAAAAATTAGACATAATTTCATGTCACTTGCCCAATCAGCCCCTTAAAATAATTGTAGCTGCTAAAAATATCCGATGATTTTCAATGGTTTAAAAACCGCATAAAACTGGTATGGCGTTTAATCATGACTGTTAGTACATTTAAATGTTAAAAGTTAAAAGTTCAAAGATTGAAAGTTGAACCCCTGGACTTTCAACCCTCAACCTAAATTACGTTTACCCTTATCCGTTATATACCCTGCACGACCAATCGCCGTATGAATTGAGCAAAATAAGTTGTGGAATAATTTTCCCATATATACTGATTTGTTATAGGTTGCATCTAAAAAACGACTGGCATGATTTTTTAAATACTGCCGTCATAAATCTTATAAAATGAAAAAGAATGTATTCAGTACCATTATGATTACTTTGGTAATCATATTTTCTCTTTCTGCTTGTGTTGAACATCGCTATTATCACAGGAATCATCATCACAGCCCCGACTATTATCACAGGCATCACAGGACACCTCCTCCCGGAGTAGACATTGATATTCATAATTGATGATAGGTTCGGTTATTTACATTTCGTCACTATTAAAGTATAGGGGCGAAGTGTTATTTAATAAGTTAGTACTAATATTCCCGGCATGGCCACAAATAAAACTATTTAATGATTTACCAGCTTCATGGCTCCATCGCTGTAACGCTGCCCTACATCCGGATATTTAAGCAGCAGATCTTTTAAGTTCTGAAGGTCCACACCGGTTAATATTATGTCAGCGGCTGCAGCATTTTCTTCGAGGTATTTTCTTTTTTTGGTACCTGGAATAGGAATAATATCATCGCCCTGTGCAAGTACCCATGCCAATGCAAGTTGTGCAGGCGTGCAACTTTTTGCTTTGGCGAGTTCCGCAAAATCTTTTACCAGATAGTGGTTGTTTTGCCAATGGTCGTCATTAAAACGGGGCAATGTTCTGCGAAAATCATCCTGCGACAGTTCATCTTTATCCTGTACTGTGTCCGTAATCAGGCCTCTTGCAAGGGGAGAATAGGGAACGAAAGTTATACCGAGCTCACGAATGGTATCGAGTATTTCTCCTTCTATGTCTCTTGTTAATAATGAATATTCACTTTGTAAGGCAGTAATAGGGTGTACAGCATGCGCCTTCCTGATAGATTTTGCAGATGCTTCCGAGAGGCCGAGGTATTTAACTTTTCCTTCTTTTACAAGATCAGCCATTGCGCCAACCATGTCTTCAACAGGTACATCAGGATCAATGCGGTGAGCATAATACAAATCGATTGTATCTATCTTTAACCGTTGCAGGCTTTTTTCAACTGCCTGTTTTACGTAAGTGGGCGAGCCATCAATATAAGTGCCCGGTGAGCCAGCGAAATTTGAGCCGTTGCCTTCTCTTTGCCGGAACCCGAATTTTGTTGCAATGAATATTTTATCCCTTTTAGGGACTAAGACTTTTGAGATGAGTTCTTCATTGTGGCCAAAGCCATACATGTCTGCAGTATCCCAAAAATTGACGCCCATGTCAAGTGCCCTGTTTAATGTGGCAATGGATTCTTCATCATTGCGGGGCCCATAGGCAAAACTCATACCCATACAGCCAAGGCCGATTGATGATAATTTTTCGCCCGTTTTTCCAAGATTTCTATACCTCATATAATGATTTTTTACCTGACAAAGTTATTCCTAAAAGATATAGTGAAAAGCCAAAATTTTTGATATGAGGAATACAATTAAAAAGTAAGCTGCCATTTTATGAGGACAATATGAACTTGATTACGGGCGAGCTTTGAATAAAGATTTTTACTTTCACAACGCTATGCTAAACTCAGCCGCTATGGTATTGACCGATATATTTTTCCGGACACAGCAAAACGGTAGCTTACATGGGTCTTGGAGCGTCGGCAATACGATAGTACATAAGTTGTAACAAACATTCACTGTAATTGATCTGCACTGCATGCTATTATTAATAATTTCCAGGTGAATTAAATTGCCCACTGCCTGCTCAATCTTTATAAAAAAAATAAAACCGATAGCTGCCCTTTTACTGTACTTTTAGCTTTCACAATTTTTAAAACCAAACTATCATGAAAAAAATATTCTTTTTTTTCCTCGTTTTATTTTCATTAGTCTCCTGTAAAGAATCAGTGAAAACTGATGATACAACTTCAAAAACTGACGACTCAACCGCAAAAACTGATGACACAAATTCAAAAGCTTCTGCTGCCAAAGCGTTGTATGAAAAGAACCTTGATGTGCTAAAGAGTACGATTGCAGCTTTTGAAAATAAAAAAATGGATGAATGGGCAGCTTCTGTTGCTGACAGCGCGATCTGGATTTCATCTTCATATGGGTCTGCACCCGGGAAAAAGGAAGACTGGAAAAAAGAGTTAACCGCTTTCACTAATAGCTGGGATAGTATAAACTTAAGGAACCCAAACTTTTTACCCGGGATCGACTCCGCCACACATGAGTTTGATGGAAGCGTAAGGTACTATGGTGAATGGGATGGCGTATATAAATCCGGTGTAAGAACTGCTGTAAACTTTTATGGTAGTTATGAATTTAATAAGGACGGTAAAGTAGTTAACGCCACTGAATTTTT
>JBDTZL010000093.1:0-2743 GCA_040005125.1 Ginsengibacter sp. | reverse complement strand
TTTTAAAAAATGAATATTGATAACACTGCAAGCCAAATGCGCAAAGGAGTTTTGGAATTCTGCATTTTGTCTGTAATAAAATTGGGTGAAGCTTACCCAAGTGATATTATAGATAAAATGAAAGCAGCCAACCTCAATATTTTGGAAGGAACGCTTTATCCTCTTCTTACCCGGCTTAAGAATGCGGAATTTCTCACGTACAGGTGGGTGGAAAGTAACAGCGGCCCCCCACGGAAATATTTTTCTCTTACAGAGAAAGGCGCTGATTTCTATAAAGAGCTTGAGGCTACCTGGCTTGAGCTTGCAAATGCAGTAGAGGCAATAACCGGTGAAAAGCTTTAACCCTTAATCAACTTCAACAAAACTAAAACAGAACAGAAATGAAAAAAGTAATTAATATAAATTTCCAGGGTACTGTGGTTCCCATAGAGGAAACATCTTATGAATTGCTGAAGCAATATACAGAAAGCCTGCGGCATTATTTTGTAAACGAGGAAGGCCGTGATGAAATTATCAATGACATCGAGAGCCGTATCAGCGAATTATTCCAGGAAAGGTTGAAAAAGGGGTCAACATGCATTACAGATGATGATGTAAATACCATAATAGCCAACATGGGCCGTCCGGCTGATTTTGAGGAAGCAGAGGGTGGAGAACAATCATCTGGTGCAAAAAAAGAAAGCAGTAATTTCCAATATGCAAATTTTGATGTAAAAGGAAAAAAACTTTATCGTGATGAGAACCATAAAATACTCGGCGGAGTTTGTAGTGGCATTGCGGCTTACTTAGGGATAGAACCGCTTATTATAAGGCTGGTTTTCATTTTCTCGGGAATTGGTTTTCTTGCTTATATAATTTTATGGGCATTTGTTCCCGGGAGCAACGTACTGGTGAATGGGGTACGTAAAAGATTGTATCGCAATCCTGATGAAAAAATCTTAGGTGGAGTATGCAGCGGGATAGGCAGTTATTTTAACGTGAATCCGTGGATACCCAGGGCTCTTTTTTTGATACCATTTATCTCGTTATTTTTCAGGTGGGGGCATATAGGGCCACTTACGTTCCCGAATTTTTTAAGTTTTTCATTTAGCCCCGGGTCATTTATCGTTTATATAATATTATGGCTCGTAATACCTGAGGCAAGCTCTACTTCTGAAAAGCTTGAAATGAAGGGTGAAAAAGTTGATCTCAATTCTATTAAGAATTCTGTTGTGGAGGAAATGAAAGGAGTAAAAGAAAGAGTAAGTAAATTAGGTAAGGAAGCGGGTAGCATTGCCAAAGAAAAGGGCCATGAAATAGGCCTGGAAATGCACTATGCTGCAAGACGCACCGGCGGCGCATTAGGCAATATAATAGTTACTATTTTTAAAGTCTTTGCATATTTTGTTCTTGGCTGTATCGCTTTGTCCCTTATTGCAGCGTTATTCGGACTGGCCATAGTGTCGATCGGGTTGTTTCCGCTAAAGGATTTTGTACTTACAGACGGATGGCAAAGCGTACTTGCCTGGGGCACACTCATATTTTTTATTGGGGTTCCGGTTATAGGCGTAATTACCTTTATAATACGGAGAATTGCAAGAATAAAAAGCCGCAACCGTTTAATGCGCTATTCATTTCTCGGTTTTTGGGTTCTGGGAATTATTTGCTTTGTTGCATTGATCAGCTCTGTGGGAGGTGATTTTAGAAGAACCAACTCCGCCAATGAAGAAAAAATAACGCTAACGAATCCCGGCGTAAGAAGCCTTGAAGTGAATTCTTTTAATAATAACAGGTATCATAGGGGGAATAGCTGGTTCAGGCTCGAGCCCTTTGCAAGTTTTGATGATGATACCGCTTATATTGGTAATGTGAGAATAAAGATCGAAAAATCGCTAACCGATAGTTTCCAGGTAAGCGTAATAAAAATGTGTAATGGTTATACAAGAAGATATGCCGACACATTGGCATCTCTTATTAATTTTAATATTGCGCAAAATGATTCTCTATTATTTGTAGACAGAGCGATTGCGATCAATACGGCCAATAAATTTCGCAACCAAAGCGTAGAAGTTATTATTTATGTACCCGTGGGTCACCTCATCAAAATCAATAAAAACCTTGGTTATAATAATAACATAAGAGTAAACGGCCCGTGGAACCGTGAAGAATGGTATAACTGGGACGAAGATGATTTCTATTACAAATATGGCGAAGAATATATAATGAAAGACGATGGGTTATATACTTTGCATGATATTCCCTCAGGGAAAGAAGACAGCTGGCACTCAGACGATGAGAACAACGATAATTCCGGAAGCATTGATGAGGACCAGAAAAATTACCGGTATGATCGGCGTATCCAGGTGGATTCATTAAAAATGATAAAGGAAAAGCAAATGCAAAAGATCCAGCAGTCAATGGACTCGATCAAGGCAGAGAGAGATAAGCAAATTAACAGGATGAAAGATTCTCTCCGGAATGTCAAAGAAAAACCGGATCAAAAAACCGCCAGGATGGATGAAAAAAATGAAACCAATGCTGCATGTATATATACAGGAAATATTGGTTACAGTTTTATAATGCACATATAGTTTTAGCGTGATTTATTGGTGAAGGGTGGTACCAGGGAAAGGGCAATGGACAAAGGTGAAAAGGCAAAGAACAAAAAGCAAAGAAAAGACAAAACACTAATTTTTCTCAAAGTTGAAGTTGAATAGCAAAAGGCTTCATGCATGTGCATGGGGCCTTGCTGTTACAGCAAGCC
>JBDTZL010000036.1:0-29483 GCA_040005125.1 Ginsengibacter sp. | reverse complement strand
ACGAATAAAACACCTTCAACCTTAAGGCCTCACCCCAACCCCTCTCCGAAAGAGAGGGAACTAACTTACGAATAAAACACCTTCAACCTTAAGGCCTCACCCCAACCCCTCTCCGAAAGAGACGGAACTAACTTACGAATAAAACACCTTCAACCTTTAACCCTGAACTTTAAAAGCAGGATGAAACTGCTGCAAGGTATCTCTCAGGTATTCCCTGTTAAGGTGGGTGTAAATTTCAGTAGTGGTAATACTCTCATGTCCCAGCATTTCCTGTACTGCACGCAGGTCGGCCCCTCCTTCCACAAGATGTGTTGCAAATGAATGCCGGAATGTATGAGGAGAAATATTTTTTGTAATTCCCGCGTGCCTGGCCAAATCTTTTATAATCATAAATATCATTACACGTGAAAGTTTTCTTCCCCGGCGGTTCAGGAAAACAACATCTTCATTACCGGGTATAACGGGTATGTGTAGACGAATATTTTCCCGGTAAATATTTATATATTTTATCGCCGGAGATCCTACAGGAACCAATCTTTCTTTATCGCCTTTCCCAATGATGCGAATGTAACCTACATCAAAATAAAGGCATGATAACCGCAGGTTTACCAATTCGCTTACACGTAACCCGCAACTGTAAAGGGTTTCAATAATAGCTTTATTTCGTGTTCCTTCCGGCGTACTCAGGTCAATGCTGCTGCTTATATTTTCTATCTCGGCAAAGGTCAGCACATCGGGCAGGTGTTTTGCAAGCTTGGGTGTTTCAAGCAATGCTGTGGGATCTTTTTTTGAAATTTGTTCCTGCAGGCAATATTTGTAAAAATTTCTAAGCCCTGAAATTATTCTCGATTGGGAAGAAGCTGTCATACCCAGTTTGCTGATCCATTGTAAAAACTCTTCCATGTGCCGGAGTTCGGCATCCTTTGGGGTTATTTCACTATGGCTGATAGAAAGAAATTGTGTGAATTTATCCAAATCATGCAGGTATGCTTCTACTGAATTCTCCGATAAGGATTTCTCGAGTTGAAGATATGCCCTGAACCCTTTTTTATAAACATCCCACATTAAGTACAGAGGTTTAAATGTTATGTGAAATTAAAATAAAATATGCGCTACTTTTATATTTTAAACCAACCGTCAGTAATATATCTTAAGCTAACCTAATTTTCATTTGTTTCATGCGGTCGATCAATTTCAGTAAGTTCAAAAAAAGATTTGAAGAAAAGAAAAAATCTCTAAGGCGTTTCATCACCCGAACAGAAAATAACCCTCCACATAACCTGGAAACTCTTGCTGAGCAAACTGACAAAGAAGTGTGGGCACGGGTTAATTGCCTTAGTTGCGCCAACTGTTGTAAAGTGATGAGCCCTACTTATACTTTCGCGGACATAAAAAGAATTGCGGCACACCTTGGCATGAGGCCAAAAGATTTTAAAGAGAAATGGCTCTACCTTGATAAAAAGGAAAATGACTGGATGAACAAATCTCTTCCCTGCCAGTTCCTTAATCTAAAATCAAACATGTGTACTATTTATGAAGTGCGTCCTGCAGATTGTGCAGGCTTCCCGCATCTCGTAAAAAAACCATTAACTGACTATATGTACATACATAAACAAAACATCGAATATTGCCCCGCAACCATGCTGTTCGTTGAAAACCTTAATGCGGCTGTTAATGGCTGATCCTTTTGTTAATAATTGAGCTCCTTTAATTCCTTAAACGTTACGTCCAGTAATTCAAAAGTATTTGCATTTGGCAAACTAAAATGCCACCATTCTGTTTCAAGATATATAAAGCCATATTTTTCCATAGTTATTTTTAAAAGGAGCCTGTTCTCTAATATTTTTCCAGGTAGTCCCGAAAAATCCTGGTGAGCAGTATCACTGAAATTATCAAAGCCCGTTCCCATAGAAAGTTCTTTTTTTGTTTGAAGATTTATTAATGTAAGATCAACAGCTATCCCTCGATTGTGCCCGCTACCCTTTGATGGATCTGCTGCATACCTGTCATCTTTTACTGCCTCCCACATTTCTTCAGTGACCGAATAAGGCCGGTAGGCATCAAATATTTTTATGGTAAGATTTTGACTTTTAAGTTCCGCTATCACTTTTTTTAGTGCTGTTACTGCCGGAAGGCGCAGGTAAGTTGTACGTACAGGAGGGTATAATTTACGGCGCATAAAATTGTGAATGGTCGCATACTTCAGGTCTAAAATCAAAGCCGGGATTGCTTTTTGTAAATTTATCATCTGTTTATTGGAATCAGAAGCCATTTCGCGCGACAATAACTTTACATCATTTACAACATATAATCCATACTTATTAACGACATTTGATTGTGCGGAAGTTGTTATACCTGTAAAAAGAAAAATTATTAAATACGTCAACAATTCCTGCAACCATTTGTTTATTTTATTCATCATTCTTAATTTTTGAAAATCAAAAGATATTGCGGGTTATAAATTTTACTAAACTATGCTATGTAGAGCAAATTTAATTTCTGTCTTTTTATTCCTTATTACGATGTCTTTTTTGGTATGTTGTAAAAACAGGCATGTGGCGCCGGAAAAAGAAATTGTAAAAAAACCGGAGGAGATGGATGACCAGATTGCGGATAATATTAAAGCACTCCTGCAATTTGCAAAAGACAATAATGGAAAAATTAACGACTCCGTTAAATTGTCGCTTTCGGGGATTGTGGATTCATATTATAGTCAAAATGATTATCATAATATATGGAGTACGAAAGAAAGATGGATGCCATTGGCAGATTCAATATTTCATTTTATCGAAAGCTCGAAATATTATGGCCTTTATCCTTCGGATTATCATTTTAAAAGCCTGGCAGCTTTGCGCCAAAAATTAATTGATGATTCCTTAGCAAAAACAGATGCAATTATCTGGACAAAGGCCGACCTGATGCTAACAGATGCTTTTATGAAAATTGCAAAGGATCTGAAAGAAGGAAGATTGCTTCCTGACAGCGTTTCAATAATTTCGAAGCAGAAATATATCGATTCTTTCTTTGTTGAAAACCTGGACCTGCTCAATAATAATAATTCTGTTGCCAATTTGTTTGATGCAATTGAACCGGTAAACAATAACTACGATTCCCTGAGAAGCCTGCTAAAAAATTTTGTTGACAGCATGGATAATACGGTGTACCTGTACATTGATTACCCGCGGAAAGATTCGCTCAGCCTTGTTAAAGATCTTCAGAAAAGGCTGGAGCAGGCAGGAGCCGCAAAATTGAATACTTTGGTTCCCGACTCGCTGCAGCTGAGTGCTGAAATAAAAAAATACCAGTCGGCTCACAGGATATCCAAAGACGGAAAGATAAGTGCAAAGCTTATAAAAAGCCTCAACAATACTGACGTTGAGAAGTTTAAAAGAATTGCGATTACGCTTGATCGTTATAAACTACTGCCGCCTAAACTACCTGAAAAGTATATCTGGGTAAACCTGCCGGGGTTTTATTTGAAGCTGTGGGATGATGATACGCTGGTGCTTGAGTCGAAAGTAGTCGTTGGCAAGCCTGATACACGCACACCGGTGCTTTCTTCCCAGATCAGTGATATGGTTACCTATCCTCAATGGACCATACCGGCAAGCATTATAAAAAAAGAAATTTTACCGGGCCTGAAAAAAGATGCCGGTTATCTTGCAAGAAAAGGATTTAGCCTGGTTGATAATAAAGGAGACGAAGTGGATCCTTATAAAGTAAAGTGGGCCAGGTACTCAAAAGGTATTCCATGGAAAGTAGTGCAGGGAAGTGGCGATGATAATGCTTTGGGGATTTTTAAATTTAATTTCAATAATCCATATAGCGTGTATTTGCATGATACAAACCAGCGTTATTTATTTAAAAATTCTTCAAGGGCATTAAGCCATGGATGCGTGCGGGTTCAAAACTGGGAGCAGCTTGCTTTTTATATAGCGCGTAATGACAGCCTGATGCAAACCGACACAAACAAGCTTTCCTATAATGTGGATTCCATTAAAACATGGCTGGCAAATAAAGACCGGAAGCGGATTATTGTGAAAAACAAGCTGCCTCTTTTTATTGAATATTTTACCTGTGAAGTAAAAAACAATAAGATAATTTTTTACGATGATATTTATGATGATGACCGGATGCTTGCTGAAAAATACTTTGCAAATAAATAAATGAAAATTGCGTTTATAGTTTAGTTATGTCAATCCCGTTAAATATGGTACGCACAGAAACTATTTGCGGGACCCCGCTGCTGGTATGTTATAACTAACTGGTAATTGAAATATCACTTCAGTATTTGGTATTATGAAAAACTTATTTCTGATCACGGTGTTGGTAAGTGTTTCGTTCTCTGGCCTGCATGCCCAGAAGAAAACCCATCACCATAAAACTACCAGGTCGGTCACTTCTGCCAGGAAAAGTATTATTAGATATGGCACTGCAAGTTTTTACGCAAAAAAATTTAATGGACATAGAACCGCGAGCGGCGCCAGGTACAATTCAACAAAATTTACTGCTGCCTGTAATGTACTGCCATTAAACACATGGATAAAAGTTACCAACCTTAAAAATCAAAAATCGGTTATTGTAATCATTAATGACCGGATGCATGCAAAAAATAAGCGCCTTGTAGATTTGTCAAAGGATGCTGCTAAAAAGCTGGAATATACCGGGAAAGGGGTAGCCCATGTGAAAGTTGAAGTGCTTCCTGGTTTCCAACCTTGAGCCGGGGCATAAATATTTCATGCCGGGTAATACGTTTAATCAATATTTTCTCACTTTTACCTCTTTTAATTTATTGTAATGTGTTGATAAAAAGCGCGTATTAATTAATTAATTTTCTGTTTTGGATGTAACCCTCTATTTTTGTTTTTAGCAAACCAACACGTTTATGAAAAAAATTTATTTCCTGGTCATTACGGTAGGTTTTTTTATTACATCCTTTGGCCAGCAGGTTAGCTACACAAAAACAAAGGCCCTTGGTTTCAGTTTCTTTTTAAATGATTTTCAAACAGCTTCAGATATAAGGACCAACGGCCTGGTAAGTGTTTTAAAAGCTAATAATTTCTTTAAACCCAAAAGGATGAATCCCGGGCTTGCCATAAATTATATTTCAGGGATGAGTGAGCATGTGGATTTCATTGGAACTCTTGGCGGCTCATTTCTTGATTACCCCATAGAGAATAAACCTGCCTTCAATACAAATAATTTTTTACTCGAGGCAACAGCAAGCCTTAACCTTAAGCTGCTAACCGACAGGTATTGGGTTGTTCCTTTTGTTGACCTTGGTGTTGGAGCCAGCAATTACACAAAATATTTCAGTGCATTTACACCCGTAGGTTTAGGATTACAGATCAACTTTTTTGACGAAACCTATTTGCTTGTTAATTCTCAATACAGGATACCCGTAACAGAAAATGCCAGCTATCATTTTTACCACAGCATTACTATAGCAGGGAATATTGCCCCGGGAAAAGAACCGGCTCCTAAAGTCGTTGAAGTGCCTGTGGTAACTGATCGTGACGGCGATGGCATCGTGGATAGCCTTGATGCTTGTCCCGACCAGGCTGGCCTTGCAGCATTGCAAGGCTGCCCCGACAAGGACGGTGATGGTATTGCAGATAAAGATGATAAATGTCCTGATGTTGCAGGCCTTGCAAAGTACCAGGGCTGCCCGATACCCGATACTGATAAAGATGGGATCAATGATGAAGAAGATAAATGCCCTAATGTGCCCGGAGTCGCCCGCTACCAGGGTTGCCCGGTGCCCGATACTGACAAAGACGGTGTAAATGATGAAGAGGATAAATGTCCAAATGAAGCGGGGCCTGCTTCCAACTTTGGATGCCCCGTAATTGATGTAGTAGTTGTTGAAAAAGTAAATAAGGCTGCAAAGAATATTTTCTTTGCAACAGGAAGTGCAAAATTGCTTGCTAAATCTTACAGCTCATTGAAAGAAGTTGCACAGATTATGAAAGACAATCCATCCTACAAAATAAACGTGGATGGTTATACAGATATCACCGGTTCGGCAGATAAGAACCAGGTGCTGTCAGAAAGCAGGGCCAATTCTGTAAAAGAATACCTTAAAGGAAATGGTGTTGATGACGGCCGAATCACTGCAACAGGACATGGAATAAATGATCCGATAGCAGATAATAAAATTGCAGCCGGTCGTGCAAAAAACAGGAGAGTGGAAATGAAGCTGAGGAATTATTGACGGAGTTGAATGTTTAGGAGTTTAGAGGGTTTAGGAAGTTTAGAGGGTTTAGACGTCGTACATCGGAGTGCATCAGAATACGTTGCAATTTAAATGACCGCTTTTCTTATAGGTAATAATTTTTTTAGAAGATCTTCCAGCAAATCGAGCCGCAGCATATTGGCTCCGTCACTTAAAGCACATGATGGATGGGGGTGGGTTTCTATAAACAGCCCATCTGCGCCTGTGGCTATGGCGGCTTTGGCAATAGTTTCGATCATTTCAGGATTACCGCCTGTAACCCCGCTGCTTTGATTGGGTTGCTGTAAACTATGCGTGCAATCCATTATTACGGGAACACCATGGGTTTTCATTATAGGAATATTTCTGTAATCAACTACTAAATCAGTATAGCCAAATGAGTTTCCTCTTTCGGTAAGCATTACTTTTTGATCCAGGGCTTGTGATGCTTTTTTAATTTTTTCTACAGCAAACTTCATGGAATCTCCATTTACAAACTGACCCTTTTTCACATTCACTATTTTGCCTGTTTCTGCAGCTGCAGTAAGCAAATCAGTTTGCCTGCAAAGAAATGCGGGGATCTGTAAAATATCTACATATTTAGCGGCAACCGCTGCTTCCTCATGTGCGTGTATATCGGTAATGGTCGGTAACGAAAATCTCTTGCTTACGTTCTGAAGTATCTGCAAAGCAGCTTCATCACCCACGCCGGTAAATGAACCCGCGCTTGTGCGGTTTGCCTTGCGGTAGGATGCTTTGAATATATAAGGAATCTCAAGCCTTTTGCATATACCATAAACTTTTTCGGCAACTTCCATTACCAGTTCTTCACTTTCAACAACACATGGTCCTGCAATGAGAAAGAAATTTTTTTTATCATATTGCTGGCTTGCAAAAAGTTCCTTTAGAAAATCTTCCATCTTTTTTTTAAATGGCAAAGTTATTTTAAAGTGGCGAAGGAGAAGAAAGAGAAGTTATTAACCATTAACTTCCCGGTGACATAATTGCATTTTTAAAAAGCAAATCACATAAAAAACTCACCATTTTAGATAATGATATTCTTCTTATAGCCCTGGTTTTATTTAAGTTTCAAAAATCAATAAATTTTGAACTATAACTATATACTGATTACTGTAATACGCTTTAGGTATTTTTAATATTTGCACCAGGCACGAATATCAGCCCAGGTTCAGCCTGGCACGTGCATATTTGCTGAGCGGTGCAATTAAATTTGATACGATAGAAGCTGAATTGCTATATCTATTTGACTCCGTAAAAGTTAATCAATAGCTCAATCCAAACCCAAACTTGTATAACGGGTCTTTACTATCATAAGGCACGTCTTCTTTTTGATTGCGCACAGCTTCCATTGAAGATGGTAGTTCAACGGGCAAATGGCCGCCCGGCTTGTATTTACCAAATATCACATCAAGTACTGCTGCATCGCTTGCACCAAAATCTGCAAGCAGGCCTTTTGCCTTTGCACTTATCTCCGGCATTACCGCCGGGCGGTCCAGGTAAATATCTACAATGGTTGGAACAGCATCCATCAACTGAAGAATGCTGTCTTTTGCGCTGCCTTTAAAATCAAGGTCGCCATGATGGAACCTTTTTGCCATCGCAATTGGGGTTTCAACAGGATAGTAAGGTGTATTCAAACGAAGAATAGCAATAGTGGCGTCTTTTGGATTTTCAACAACCGTTCCATATTGAGCTGCAACTTTTGCATCAATATTTTTTACATAGATCTTCAGCGTGCCTTGTTGTAACGGCAGTGTTTTATTATCATTCTTCAATAAAGTGATTGCCTTGCGTTGAGACTCTTCGCCGGCTTTCTGAAATTCAGGTTTGCCAAGTACCCGGGAGACTTTTGCCTCATCAACATATGGATTATCAAACAAACCCAATTCAAATTTCTGACGCAATAACCTTTTTATGCTTTCATCAATCCTCGCTTCAGTAAGCTTTCCTTCTTTCACGAGCTTCACTATAAATTCAGGGCAATTCTCTCCACCAAACTGGTCGACACCTGCATCAATAACTTTCTTCACCCTTTCCTCAGCAGACAATTTTTCAACACCCCATGCACGTGCCGGCCATACAACTCCGCCCATATTTGCATCTGTTATCAATCCCCAATCTGTACAAACCACGCCATCAAAATGATACTTATTTCTCAACAATCCCGTAATGATATCTTTATTAAAAGAAAAGCCAACATCTTCACTCGTTTGCCCCATCGGCACACCGTAATAAGGCATGATAGCTGCTGTATGAACAGCAAAGGCGGCTTCAAAAGGGATCAGGTGATAATTGAAATTATGGCCGGGATATACCTGTCCTTTTTGGAAAGGAAAATGAGGATCAAGCCCTTCTTTTTGCGGGCCACCGCCAGGGAAATGTTTGGTCATAGTGGCTACACTGTTAGGCCCAAGCTGAGCGCCCTGGTAACCAAGAATATAGGCTTTAGCCATCTTCGCAGAAAGTTGTGCGTCCTCGCCAAACGTACCGCTGATGCGCGGCCAGCGGGGCTCTGTTGCCAGATCAACCTGCGGATGTAACGATTCACGAATACCCACAGCAATATATTCCTGTCTTGAAATATCTGCAAATTGCCGGGTGATTTTTTCATCATTAATTGCTGCAAGCCCCAATGGTTCGCACCATTGTGAAAAGCCACTGGCGGCCATCGCAAAGATCTGGTTGCTGAAATGATTACGGGGGTCACTTGCTATAGTGATGGGAATACCAAGCCTTGTGGAATCTTCTGCAAATTTTTGCATGGTATTATACCACCTGGCTAGTGAAGCGGTAGAAGGAACGACCCACAGGTTAAAGTGATTCATTTGTTTTTCTTGCATGAGCTTTACGCCATTGGGCACAAAGGCAAATGGACCTGTAGCAGGTTTATCTTCAATGCTGCCATCTTCATTTACTTTTGCCCCGTTGATAAACATGGTGCCCGCTTTTTCTTCGAGCGTCATTTGCTTAAGCAGGTCATTTATTCTTGCTTCAATGGATTGCCTGTTGTCTTCATACACATCCAGCTTGCCGTTTTTATTAAGATCGCGGAAAGAATAGCCGTCAATGGCTATAATAACTGATGAATGATCATACACTTCTTTGTTTAAAAAATTGTGCTTTGCTTTTTTCCAGGAAGTGATAATAATAATCCCGGCAATTAAAATACTGCAAAAAAGAAAAAGGCGTTTGGCAGGCATATCGTTTATTTTATGATGATTAACCCATTGTGTCGTTACGACACAACATAAAAGTAAACATATTTTGAAATGCATCAAATATTTTCAAAGGGATTATTAAAATTATTAGTGGTTGTTGGTCAGCAACCAGCAACCGGGTCAATCCTACGCACGGCAGTTTGCCATTTTTTATGCGAAAAATATCGAATCTGTGTAATGAATCGCCAGGGGGGAAATGTAGCCGGTAGCCAACAAAGGTGTCAATCCTTATTTTTTAACCGGTTGGTTGGCAACCAACAAAGGCGCCAGGGAAATAATAACCCAGACAACCTATTGTAAAAACCTTCCGTTTTAGTGTCAATACCCTTTTTCTTAACCCTGGATATTTGAAAAACATATCGACAGATTATGTTAATAATATTCATAAAAACTAATGTATGAAAAATATTCTTTCTATAGCCACGGCGGCTTTGAGCCTTATCCTTTTCGCATCCTGCAAAAATGATAATGTCGTAACACCTGCACCCCGCACAGATATCCATTTGGATTCGAATACCCAGGTGGGGAATCACATTGTAGATAAAGATGGCCGGTCATTATACTTTTTTTCCAATGATGTAAACGGGGGGCTGTCAAATTGTACGGGGGGCTGTTTAACCACCTTTCCAATATTTAATGCAGACCCTGCCACTACTACTTTCAGCGGTGGGTTACTGGCCACCGATTTTGGAATAATTACGCTTACTTCAGGGGTTAAACAAACAACCTATAAAGGATGGCCACTGTATTATTATACACCAAACGGTGTAGCAGAGGCGGCAGGACAAACCACCGGGGAAGGCGTCGGTAATATTTGGTTTGTTGCAAAATCCAATTATTCTATCATGATTGCTAATAATCAACTTACCGGTGCAGATGGCGTACATTATTTAGGTACCTATGCTCCAGGTGATGGCCCTACCAACTATTTCTGCGACGGCAATGGTAATACGCTGTACACTTTTGCAAAGGACAGTGCCTTTAAAAATAAATTTACAAAGGCTGATTTTACTAACAATGCAGCTTTTCCTATTTACGAAACGACCAATATAACGGTGCCTTCCACATTAGATAAATCATTATTTGTGGTAACTCCTTTTAATGGCAGAAATCAATTAACATATAATGGTTGGCCGGTGTACTATTACGGGGCTGATAGTTTGCACAAAGGTTCAACTAAAGCAGTAACTATTCCTTCAACTCTGCCGGCAGGTACCATTTGGCCTGTTGTAATAAAAGGCGAGTTGCCGGCACCAAGATAAAACACTTCCCTCTTTTTGAGTGTCGAGTTCATGGTTGAATGTTGACGGTTATGGTTCATGGTTCATGGTTGAAGGTTAAAGATTCATTGTTCAAGGTTGAAAGTTTGAAAATTCAAGGTTGAAGGTTCATGGTTTTGTGATACTTTCAACTTTGAACTTTGAATTTTGAAAGCAAATATTTCCATTGCGGTTCCATATCGTTATCGTGTGCTGATAATGTTATGCTCATTAACCACACTTACTTATCTCGATCGTATCTGTATTTCTATTGTTGGTGTAAGAATAAAAGCGGAGTTATCCCTAAGTAACGAACAGTTCGGATGGGTACTCGCATCTTTTGCATTGGCTTACGCATTGTTTGAAATCCCATCCGGCGTACTGGGAGATCATATCGGGCCACGTGCCCTTTTTATCCGCATTGTGTTGTGGTGGTCATTATTTACTGCATTAACAGGGCTTGCAACAGGCCTCATGTCATTAATAGTTATACGATTTTTGTTTGGCGTCGGTGAATCGGGTACCTATCCCAATTGTTTGATTACAATATCGCGCTGGTTTCCTGCAAAGGAAACAGGACGCGCATTAACATGGGTTGGCATCGGGTCGCAGATAGGCTCTGCCATTGCTCCGCTCATCATCATTCCGCTGGCAGTTTCTTATGGCTGGCGTATGCCATTTTACGTAAACGCACTTCTTGGTGTACTGTGGGTACTGTGCTGTTTCTTTTGGTTCCGGAATTTTCCTGCTGAAATGCGTAATATATCTTCAAAGGAACGACAGCATATCGAAACTGGCCGCCGGTTTAGCTCGGGACAACATCTGATTCCATTCAGGGTTATTTTTAAGAATCGCACATTGTGGGCATTAATGTGTATGTATTTCTGCTTCCAGTGGTCAAATTATTTTTTTGTTGGCTGGATGCCGGTTTACTTACAGGAAGGCAGGCACTTTTCCGAAGCTGAAACCAGGCCGGTTATTTTTACCTTGTTTATTACAGGCATTATCGGTTTACTGGTGGGTGGATTTTTTGGAGATTGGATCGTGAAAAGAAAAGGGTTAAAGTTTGGCCGGCGTTTCGTTGGTATGACAGGGATGGGTATGTGTGGGTTAATGATTTTTTTTTCGGCATTCTTATCACAAAACAATATAAGTGCTTATTGTCTTATTGCAGCAAATGGCTTCTATTCCTTTGGTATAATGGTATCTTATGCGGTGTGCTCAGATATAGGGCGCAATAATACCGGAACGGTTACCGGGGCTATGAATTTTTTTGGACAAATGGGTGCATTTTTCCTGGCACTGATGTTTGGCAAAATTGCAGACGTAACCCATAATTTCAACTATCCTCTTTTTGTAGTTGCATTTGTAACCCTTATTGGCTGTGTGCTATGGCTGGCAATTGATCCAACCAGTCAGGTTGATATTCAAACAAAAGATAAAGGTTTATTGCTGCCTCAAGAGAAACCATTTCTTAATGGACCCGGAAAAGAAGGCCATTCATAATATTATATTATGCGCATAGTTTTGGAGAAACCCAACGAACTTTAGAAGTGATAATTTACCCGGCATGAAAGTAGTGCTTGTTTGTATGCTTGTCGCAGGCGCTTTATTTATTATTTTGAAAAATAGGAGCATTGCTGTACCCGGCCGATCTTTATCAATTATTCATCCGGCTTTATCTTTTTCAAAAGATACCATCAGCTTTACCTCGCAAATACTACCTATACTGGTTAGCCATTGCTCTCCATGTCATTTTACCGGTGGCAAAATGTATGAGAGATTGCCTTTTGATACAAGAGAGACCATCGTAATCATGAAGTTGCTTTGCTGAGAAGAATTAATGATGTAAAAGAAAAAGCGCTCATTCAAAAGTTCATACAGGAGCAAAAGAAATAAAATGATTTGTATAATGCCGGCGCATAATGAACCCCAATATTTTGTACCACATTTCAGCATTAAAATAATTTAACTACCGGTATTAAAAACTTACATAAGCAAGCGTAGTAGCCTGATGGCTGCTTCTGTTGGCATCGGTTATTACAAGCGCGCCTTTTCTAAACAGGGCCAATCCTTCCCAGTTATTTTTGGCGCATTCAAAGCTCACAACCTGCTTCCATTTTGTGTTTCTGTAATTTTCAATCATAATAATCCGTGCATAGCAGGTAGAATTTTTTTTCAGATAACCAGGATCGGCATTCAGATTTTTTTTCAGATCAGGAATTGAATTTTTTATATTCTCTTCTTCATGTCGTTGTAAGTTATTATCCAGGTAATAATTATAATCGCCATTCCAGAAATAATTTATCCCATAAATTTTGTCATGGCTTGTAGCGGTAATGTCAGTAAGCCTGAAATATAAAAATGGGGCGTTTATTTTTTTGAGCGGTTTTTTAAATGCAGTGTCTATCAAAAAGCCAATTCCACCTCCTGTCATTCCATTATATTCATACAAAGCCAGTAATTTATTTTCCTGTGGCAGAT
Organism: Ginsengibacter sp.; assembly: GCA_040005125.1. Classification (GTDB taxonomy): domain Bacteria; phylum Bacteroidota; class Bacteroidia; order Chitinophagales; family Chitinophagaceae; genus Ginsengibacter. The sequence goes on along the minus strand of JBDTZL010000036.1, from coordinate 16,287 downwards.
AGGTTACACTTTCAAATCCTGCATTTACAATGTAAGGGTATCTTTTAATAGCGGCGTAAATAACCGGGTCGATATTGATCTCATTTTTATTAGTGTCCAGTTTTCCTTTTAATAAATAACAGGAATCATATGTATCTGTTGTCTCAATTGAAAGAAAGACTTTTCCATTCACTATGGTGATCGCTTCAAAGCCTTCATAATATTTCTTTATTGAGTCCGGAAGTTTTTGCAGGTTGTTGACTTTAATGCTCCGGTATGCAGTTAAACCGGAATCTTTTCGATCGATCACCCCGCCAACGCTGTCACAACTGATGGTGTAAATAAAAAAATCGCCGTCTAACTTTGTTTCTTTGCGGCTACCGTATTGTGGCAGCAGGTAAAGTCTGCTTTTCCATATCGTCATCCCGGAATATTCTTCATTCACACTATTGATATTGACCGGCAATGGTATTTGCCTGTAATTATCCTGGCTGTAAACATTGCTTAAAAACGCAGGGATACTTATCATCAATGCCAGGTATTTTTTTATACGCATAAGATTTGAACTAACTGGTGAATACTAAAAATAATCTATCTATTATGAAAACAAAAAATATTCAAACTGTTGCTGAAGCTGAGTTAACCGCAAAGCCAAACGTATTGTAGCTGCCGTTATTTATAAAGAGAGTAATGCGGTAAGGAAACAGAAAGCGCAATAATGCTTTTTATCATTTGGGTAAAAAATTATTTACGACCCTGGATGCGGTGATCATCTCTTAAATAACCGGCCGCCTGTTATAATTCAAAATAATTATTTCTTTTTAATTGAAAATGTTACTTCTTTTGGTATTTTTAGACAAACAAGTTTTAGCAATGACCAAACAACAAAAAGATCTTATATGGCTTTTGCTGCAGGATAATCATTACATGATAAAAACAATAAACGCCAGGGGTAAAGAAGTGTATAAAATTTTAGAAGGGCGGCAAATACCTGTTCAATATTTCACCGTGGCAAATGTGAAAAAGATAAAAGATTTTTTAAAAAGTGATAGCAAAAAAAGAATGACACTGAACCTGAGTGCAGTAAGGCAGCTGCATGGCAAAAATTATATAAAAATGCTTTATACAAAAAAACGTCAGATACTTGATAATCCTTCCGCGGCTGTTCATTAGAGCAGTCTTCCAGTTATGCATCTCAACTATTTTTTTAAGTACACCGTTTTCCCGGTTACAGCAGATTCTTTTGCAGCATCGAGTATACGCACAACAGTCACGTTCGTTTGTAAAGCATACACGCCATTCTCCGGAACTGTTATTCTTTTTCGTATAACATCTGCGAAGTAAGAAAACGGGTCTGTATATACACCAACATCGGTTGCAGTTACCTGCCTGCTATGTTCAACGGTATCCGGTTGCGCTCTTAAGCGCAGGGTAGTATTGTTAACAGAAATAACATAGCCTGTTTGGCCATACACCTCCATATCTTTTCTGCCAAACGGCCAGTTCCATGAGGCTTGTATGATACATTGCGCCGTGGGATAGCTTACAACAATAGTAGCTTCATCATCAACCTTTGGATAAATATCCGGCTTGAAATGCTGCGTAACTGCGGTTACTGAAATGGGCTGCTGCCCATGCATTAAATACGTCATGAGGTTTGCGCCATAACATCCGAAATCCATCAGGGCGCCGCCGCCATTCTGTATGGGGTCGGTGAGCCAGTTAAAAAATTCTTTATTCACCCCAATCTCTTTAGGGCCCTGGTGGCCATCGTGGATCACTACTTTTTTTATATTGCCGATATAGTTGCTGTCGTTTGCCAGCTCATATGCTTTTACTGTGGAAGGATACCAGGATGTTTCAAAATCAGTTAGCAGTTTGATGTTATATTTTTTTGCGAGTGCTTCCATTTGTAATGCCTGCCGCAGGGTAGTGGCAAGCGGTTTTTCTACCATCACATCTATATGCCTCGGTGCACAGGCTTCTACAACTGCCAGATGTTCGTAAATCGAACCAAAAGCCACTACAGCTTCAGGCTTTACAGCGTCCAGCATCTTGCCGAGATCATTATAAACCAGGCTGGTACTAAAGCCATACTTTTTAGCGTAGCGTTGCGCGAGCTCATTATCGGGTTCGTATACGCCCGCCAGTGCTACATCTGGTTTGTTCCGGCTTAGTATCCAGGCCACGTGCCCATGTGTAATACCTGCAACGGCTATTCGAACGGGAGTGTTGTTTGTTGATTGGGCCTGCACCCGAATAATAAAGAAATGCAATAGTAAACATAGTAGCATAATGGCAGAATGACGTACGATATTCCTTTTCATTGGTGACTTATTTTAAAAGTTCATGGTTCATAGCTCACAGCTCACGGCTCACAGCTCACAGCTCAAAGTTCACAGCTCACAGTTCACAGCTCACAGTTCACAGCTCACAGTTCACAGCTGAAAGTTACAAGTTAAATGCGGAAAGTTTAAAGGGGTACGTACCTTGGGCCTTGAAACCTTGAACCTTGAACAGCTACTCCGATAAAAGATTAAATTGCATTGTTTTTACTCAATGCCCTGAATGTAATGTTTCAATTTTCATCTTTCAAAAAAAACATAGACAGTTTATTAGCCGCGGCGGCAGGATTTTTTATTATTTTTTTATTTACCAGGCATGGAGGCATCGGGCTTTGCCCTGATGGTGTTGTTTATTCAACTGCCGCAGAGAATATTTGCACAAATGGTAACCTGGCAGATTACACACACAATGCCGTTGTGGAGTTCCCCGCATTGTATCCCTTTTTTCTTAGTGGCCTTATGTTACTGACTGGTTTAAAACCATTGGTATTTGCCCCGGTCTTAAATGCCCTGCTTTTTGCTGTCATTATTTATTTATCCGGATACATAATGGAACAGTTTTCATACCCGTCAAAATGGTATAAAAGAGCAGTGCTGAGTTGTATTGTATTAAGTCCCGGCTTACTGGAGGTGTATTCAATGGTATGGTCTGAAACGCTTTTTATATTATGGCTGCTGCTTTTTATGATGGCAATGCACCGTTATTTTCAATCATATTCCCGGAAGGCATTGATTGCAGCGGCCATAATAGCTTCGGTGGCCTCAGTAACAAGATATGCAGGAGTTACAATTATAGGAACAGGTGCAATATTATTACTGCTGGACATGAAACTTCCGGGGAGAAGAAAGTTAAGAGATCTTTTATACTATTCAGCGATAAGCCCTTTGTTACTGATCATTAACCTGGTAAGGAATTACTATGGCAAAGGAAATATGACAGGTAACCGGGAAAAATCACTCACTTCTTTTCGTGAAAATCTGCACGATGCGGGTTCAGTATTTCATGACTGGCTCCCCTTTACTAACGGGCAGTATAAAGGCGCCGGTTGGGTAGCCATATTTTTAATTGCAGGATTGGCGTTTATTTGTACCAGGCAGTTTTTGCGTAACCGCAGGTTGACAACCTATGAAAATATGGCTGCGGGCTTTTCGTTACTTTATATATCGTTCATGATAGTGATAGCAAGCATATCAAGGTTCGAGACTTTAAACAGCAGGTTCCTGTCTCCTGCTTTCATTCCATTGATATGGGCATTCAGCAGCCGCAGCACTTCTCTGTCTCAAAGAGCCAGCCATTTACAAAAGAAGTGGCTGATGGTATTGGGTACCATTATTTTTTTAAGTTTCCAGTATGGACAGCTTGCCGCAGATTATGAAACCTGGGATGGGGTTAAGGATGCAGGAATACCAGGCTATACAGAGGATCAATGGAAATATTCGGAAACCGTGCGATTCATTCAGAAAGATTCCCTGCCGTTTCAGAAAGGTTATACGATCTATTCAAATGCGTATGACGCCATTTATTTTTTTACAGGGAGACCGGGGAAATTTTTACCTACCAAAGAATTTCATACGGGAGTGCAGCAATTTTTAAATGACCGTCATTGCTATTTGGTTTGGTTTAATGATGGAGATAACCCCGACCTGCTTGGAATGGATTTTATTATCAATATAAAAAAGATGAAGCTGCTGAAACAATTCAATGATGGCGCTATTTATGGATATGATGGTGAATTGTGAGTTGTGAATGGTGACTGGGCAATGGGCAATATTTACATATTGTTGCTTTCTTATTTGTCATTGGTGCAATATGATTCGTTCCGGTTTTTATTGGTATCAGAAGCTGGGTGTGTTATAAATTCTTCAACAGGAAATAATTTCTTAAAAGTTTTTCAATTAAGCTGGTAAAATAATTTTGATAGCAAGAGCTAATACCACTCATAAAATTCTTCTGAGATGATATCCCGTCAGTTTTTATTCAACAGGATATCTGTAACAGGAAATATTACAGTTAAAACACTACCCTGGCCAGGATGCGAAACGAATTCAGCAGTTGTGTTGTAATACGCCGCCCGGCTTTTGATATTGTCTATTCCCGTTCCGTTTCTTTTTTTGGTGGTATCAAAGCCAACACCATTATCAGAGATGGTTAGCTTGATGGCTTTTTTATTTTGTGAAAGGCTAAGGCTAACTTCCGTTGCTTTCGCATGTTTTACTATATTGTTCAGTTCTTCCTGCACTATCCTGAATACATTCAGCTTGAATTTATCATTCACATTAAGTTCGATAAAGCTTTCCAGCCTGGTGGATATTTTAATCGGGGTTACTTCCATAGTATCGCGTATAAGATTGTCAATCGATTCGCAAAGCCCGGGGGTTTTAATAGCATCACTTGTCAGCCCTTTGGTTAATTTCCTGATCTCTTCAATAGCAGTAAGGGTGTATTCGGATGAACGTTTTAAAAACATTTCAGTATTGTCTCCACCCCGTTTTGCCATATTAAGATACAATCTTGAGGCGCCCAGTAACTGGTTTACATTATCATGTAGTTCTTTTCCTATGTTCGACCTTTCTGTCTCCCTCGCTTGCGCCGTTGCTTCTGTAATTTGTTTTTCTTTTAAAGTAATTTCCTCCTCCAGTCTTTCTTCCAGAACTTTTTGTTTACTAATATCATGTATGGCACCTATCATACGATAGGCCTTTCCATCCGGATGCCTGATGATGCTTGCCCTGTCAAATATTTTAGCAATAGAACCATCGGCTCTTACGAACCGGTAAGTATGTTCCCAGCTGGTTGCTGAGGATGCGATGGCGTCGAATAATCCCTTTTCGACAGTTTCCTTGTCATCAGGATGTAGATTATTGCGCCAATCGGCTAAATTGCTTTTATTGTTTTTTATAGGATAACCAAACAACTCTTCAAACCCATCGCCTCTAAACACTTCGTTGCTCAATAAATTCCAGTCCCATATTACATCAAAAGAAAGTCTGGCAGCGAGGATAAATTTTTCGCTGTCTTCTTCTTGTATGGTAATTTGCTCATTCAATTTTTTTTCCAGTTCAAGCAGCCTGCTTACATCCTGTATATTGCCTATCAAATGTATGGCTTTCCCCTCCTCATCTCTTACAATGCTGGCCCGGCAGGTAGTAGCTGCTACCGAACCATCCCGGCGTTTGAGCATATAAGAATCTTTCCAGCTTTTGCTACCGGATGCTAATAATTTCATTAATTTTCTTTCAACAACATCTCTTTCTCCCGGGAGGAGGCGCCTGCTAAAATCTGCAAAATTCACCCTATTGTTTTCTACTTTATAGCCAAAAACTTCTTCAATGCTATCGCCTACATAGATCTGGCCGGTAACAATATCCCAATCCCACATTACATCGTACGATGTTTTGGCTATATATTTTATCCATTCGTTATTTACTGCCAGCCTTGCGTCTGATTTTGCCTGTGCCAGAATGATATTAGCCGCAACAATTTTTTCTCTTTTAATATCAATATTTTTTTGCCTCGATATAGCAAGTACAATATTCTCAGCAACAATTTTTTCTTTTTTGATATCTATTTTTTTTTGCTTTGATATAGCGAGAACAATATTACCTGCAACAATTTTTTGTTTTTTAGTATCAATCTTTTTTTGCTTTGATTTTGCAAGAGTAATATTATCAGCCACTATTTTTTCATTTTTAGTATCGATATTTTTTTGGTTGAGGATAGTTTGGCTCCTGTCCACAATAGTGTAGATGGCTTTTTCAATACCACCCTCGTCCAAAAAAACTGTAGAGGTGATTTCACAGGAAAGCGGTTTCCCGTTTTTTTTAACAGCCGTTACCAAAGCTGTGGAGTGCCCTTCAGCGGTACTTTGCTTCAGCATCTTTTTAAAGAAGCTCTCATTAACCTTAAAAATAGCTGCCCTGCTTTTGGTTAATAACTCCTTTTCAGAATAACCAAGAAGTTTGCAGGCGGCGTTGTTGGCTATTATTATTTTTCCGGTATTAACCGTAGAGATGATATTTGCCTGTATGGAATTGTCAAAGGCAAGGTGGCTAAGAGTGGGGTGAGTGACCCCGGCATTGAGTTTTTTAGAAATACCAGGCGGCTTTTTGGTAATGCTTTCCAAAGGTTTACTCATTATAGACAGGATTTAACTGAAGATAATCTTTTTCTGAATACATCCATAAAATAATGTAATAAGTACAATTGGAGTTGGGGGCGCATTTCGACACGTAGCCTTGGAAGTTAACGTTTCGCCTAAATGAGATATTGTTACGTGATGATCATTAAATTGAAAAGAATTATAAATTTTCGTAATGAGGCTACATAACGGCTTCGAGGAAAACTGTTCCTAAAAAAAGTGGGTTGGCCAGGCCTCAACAACAGTTATACATTTGAGCGGCAGAAGGGAATCGAACCCTCGACCCTTAGCTTGGGAAGCTAATGCTCTGCCAACTGAGCTACTGCCGCGTAATAATTATTAAAAGTAAAAAGAATTTCGAAACTTTTCATACGTAGGGTTTCTCCAACCCAAATAATGCCGTGAGGTATATTTAACTTACATGTGAATTTAATCGAGAGGCCATTTTTTCCAAAAAGTTGGCATGTGGGGAAGGCACCGTTTTAATAACCCACCGCCATCATAAATTCATCTTTTTTTCTTCGGGCAACGTCCAGTATAACGCCATTTTTCATGAGCACCTGCCCGCCATCGCCCCTGATGCATTTTTCAACCCAGTTTTTTTTAATGAGGTAGGAATGGTGAATACGGATAAATATAGAAGCCGGTAATTCGTATGTAAATCAGATAAAGTTGCCCCTCGTTAGGAATTACTTCAAAACAACTGCTATCATTTTTTATAGTTTGCGTTATGCGAGTGAAATAGAAATATTCTTTGGGAGCCTTACATTAACTATTGGTTCATAGAGGATATCTTTTTCAACCAGTTCAATTGTTTGGTATTTTCCGAAAAGCCAGGCCAGGGCTTCTGTTGCTAACCTGACTGACAAATAATTAGCCGGGCATTTATGTCCCCCGATTCCAAAAGTTAAGTGTTCGGCGTTATTGGCCCGGTTAATATTATAGACGTTTGGATTATTGAAATGATGCGGGTCGCGGTTGGCCGCTGCAAGTATAATTAATATTGCCTGTCCTTTTTTGATCTGCATATTATTTATGGTAATATCATCAACGGCGATTCGCCTTGTATTATGAACCGGCGGGTCAAATCGTAAAGTTTCTATAATACATTTTTCAAGGTAGCCTGCATTTGCAAAATTCAGGCGCATCGGATCGTTATTAAGAACCTGCAACAATGAATTGCTTAATAAACCCCTGCCGGCATCATAACTCTGAATGAACAGTCCGATAAGGTTGCCTACACATAAGGAAGTGGTCTCTTCGGGCTCTGTTTTATATTTCTCTGAAATTGTGTTCAGCAACGGTTTATAAAAGCTTGCCGCAGATAAATGTTTTTCAGTGATGGCATAAATTTCCTTTGAGATCTCATTGATTGCTGCAACTTGTTCCGGAGTTTTATTTGGTAACATTATTTTTGTAAGCGGTTCTATCTTACTCAAAATAAAATCACAATCTTCTTCGTTAAAATCAAAACTTTTTAGAACTACAATAACGGGAAGTTTCCTGCAAATTGTATTAACCCAATCTATCTCATCTTTTTCGTTTCCCTTTGCCATAAGCTTCTCTGTGATGTTGTTTGTTATTGTTGATTTCATATTGCCAAACAAAAGCTGCGCGGTTTGTTTTGCCATTTCATGCTGAACCCCGTTACTTAGCCTGGCCAGCCTGCCGCTTATTAACAAAGCATATTCATTCAATCCATCTCTGTTACCGGCATTGGTAGCCGGAATATGAGCAAGAGGATTGCTCAGTATCTTTTTGCAGCCTGCGTATGAATATATGGCCCAAAGGCCATTTGAGCTATCCCAATAAACAGGATTTTCCCGCAACATGGTTTCATATAATTTGAAAGGATTCTGCACCTCCGATTGCAGAAATAGAGTTGTTGGCATATAGATGAATTGTTTTACAAAATTAAGTAACTTTATACTCAGACACTTCAATGTATGCTTAACTGTGGTTGTATAAATGGAAAATCAGTTTAAACAAATTGCCGCCCTTATCGGCGATCCCACAAGAGCCACCATCATGTGGACATTATTAGATGGAAAGGCCTTTACTGCAACGGAATTGGCAATTACCGCCGACACGTCTCCACAGAACATGAGTATGCATTTGTCTAAACTCGTCCGGTACGGTTTACTTTGTGTGGAAAGCCAGGGGAGGCACAAATATTATAAATTTTCGGGAAAAGAAATTGCTTATGCTATTGAAGCGATGGCTAATCTTATCACACATTCATCTTTCACAAAAAATCCGGGTATTGAAAATACTTCTCCAATTAAATATTGCAGAACCTGTTACGATCACCTGGCTGGAAAAGTGGGTGTCTTGATAACAGACAGCCTGTTGCAACAAAGAATACTTGTTAGCAGTAACAGTTCTTTTGAAGTTAGTAATAAAGGACAAAAGTGGTTTTCAGGTTTAGATATTCATATTGACGATTTAAAACAACAAAGACGCTTTTTTGTACGCCCATGCCTTGACTGGAGCGAAAGAAGGCATCATATTGCCGGCTCACTGGCTGCTTCGCTGCTTGACAAAATGTTGGCTTCTGACTGGCTAAGAAAAACAAAAGATTCAAGAGCTGTTATCATAACCGGGCACGGGCAAAAAAAGCTCTATGAATATTTTAAAATCTCTTGATATTGGCTAACGTATGGTGATTTGAATTTCATGTTTTTGGAAAGACATGCCTGGAAACAAGATTATCCTTCTGAAATATCCAGAATCATAATTTCATAGATAACATTTATTTTCACTCCCTAAAATATTTGTATGTCATCATTAAGAATCCTTGCTTTGTTTATTTTTTCATTTTTTTCATTAGCAGCGGTTGCCCAGCCACCGAAAAACATTCATTGGTCAAAAGATGGGAATAGTTATTATAACTCAAAAGATAATCAAATTGAACAAATCGATGTAGCATCTTCCAAATCAACTGTAATTGTAACGAAAGAACAATTGACACCAGCCGGCGCCTCTACGCCTTTGCCCGTACGCAATTTTTCCTTTTCAAATGATGCTAATAGAATGCTTATTTATACCAATACAAAACGCGTATGGCGTGCCGATACCCGTGGCGATTACTGGGTGCTTGATATAAGCAATCATACCTTAAAAAAAGTGGGGGAGACCATGCCTTCATCTTCCTTAATGTTTGCAAAGTTTTCACCCGATGGCGGAAAGGTCGCCTTTGTAAGTGAGTATAATCTTTACGTTGAAGACCTTGCAAGTGGCAAAACAGATCAGCTCACAACAGGTGGCACCCGGGAATTAATAAACGGGACTTTTGACTGGGCTTATGAAGAAGAATTTTTTTGCAGGGACGGATTTCGCTGGAGTCCCGACAGTAAAAAGATTGCCTATTGGCAAATGGATGCAAAAAATACAAAGGATTACCTGATGCTCGATAACACCGATTCAATTTATCCTTTTATAAAACCGGTGGTATATCCCATTGCAGGTGAGCCGCCTTCACCCTTTAAAATTGGTATAGTTGATATTTCAAATGCAAAGACAACCTGGATGAATATTCCAACCGATCCTGTTTTGCAATCTTATGTTCCCCGTATGGAATGGGCCGCAAATAATAATGAACTCATCATTCAACACCTCAATCGTAAACAAAACACCAGCGATCTAATGTTGTGCGATGCAGCTACAGGCAATTCAAAAACTATTTATGAAGAAAAAGATTCCGCATGGATCGATATTTTACCGCTTTGGGATGCTCAGTATTCTTATGGCGGATGGGACTGGCTCAATAACGGAAAAGAATTTTTATGGGCAACTGAAAAAGATGGCTGGCGGCATTTATACAGGGTGAGCCGCGATGGAAAGGAAAAGCTGGTAACCGTCGGCAATTATGATGTAATGAAAATTAACGCTATCGATGAAAAGAATAATTATATATATTTTGAAGCCTCACCTCAAAATGCAACCCAAAAATATTTATACAGGATAAAACTCGATGGAAAGGGCAAAGCGGAACGTATAAGCCCCTTAAACCAAAACGGGACACATGAATATAATGTTTCTCCAAATGCAAGATTTGCTTTTCATACTTTCTCTAATTATTACACACCCAAGGCTGAGGAGTGGGTTTCTTTACCGGATCATTCGGCATTAGATGGTCACAAAGTTTATCATGCAGTTGAAGGAGCTGACTCCACAAAATCAAATATTAAGTTTTTTGCCATAAAAACAAGTGAAGGCGTTGAAATGGATGCCTGGATGGTGAAGCCCACGAATTTCGATCCAACAAAAAAATATCCTGTTGTATTCTATGTGTATACTGAACCATGGGGACAGAATGTACAAGATGTTTATGGCACGGCAGACAATTTTTTATACAAAGGAAACCTGGCGGATGATGGTTATCTCTATGTTTCAATTGATAACCGCGGAACACCTGTACCAAAAGGAAGAGCCTGGAGAAAATCTGTCTTTCATAAAATAGGATTGCTTAACATTCGCGACCAGGCAATGGCCGCCAGGGAAATTTTTAAAATGCCATACGTGGATACTTCCCGTGTTGCAGTGTGGGGGTGGAGTGGTGGCGGGTCTGCTACGCTTAATCTGATGTTTCAATATCCTGAAATTTATAAGACCTGGATTGCCATTGCTGCTGTAGGCAATGAGCTTACTTATGATAATATTTACCAGGAGCGTTATATGGGTTTGCCCCAGGAAAATAAAGAAGATTTCATAAAGGGTTCGCCCATTACCTATGCAAAAAATCTGCAGGGGAATTTATTATATATACATGGAACCGGGGATGATAATGTGCATTATCAAAACGCAGAAATGTTGCTGAATGAATTAATAAAATATAATAAGCAGTTCCGGTTTATGCCCTATCCCAACCGTTCGCATGGGATCTTTGAAGGTGAAGGAACACAGGAACATCTAAAAACTTTATACACCAATTATTTACGGCAATATTGCCCGCCGGGCGGCAGATAACGGAACCTGCCGGCAAAATCGGTCTTTATATATAAATTCAAATAGAGAATTACTTTTGTATTCAATTATTGAGTTAAAAATAATGCTGTAATTTTTAAAGTTCTCATAAGGCATACAACCAATTTAAATTAAAATAAAAAATCATCCGGGTGAATAAATATGGCTTATTCGGAAAATTTAAATCCAAAGAAGGAAAAAGAGAAGAGCTCATTTCCATTTTATTAGAGGCGGCAAAATTGGTTTCAACAGCAAAAGGTTGTCATCACTATATTATTTACAAGGATACAAAACACGAAGATGGGGTTTCTGTAAGCGAAATATGGGATTCAAAAGATGACCACGATAACTCATTAAAAATTGAAGGCTGCATGGAACTGATCTCAAAGGCAATGCCTTTAATAGAGGGAAACCCTGAAGGAATGGTCCTTGAAGTAATAGGAGGCGGGGGATTAGATTTCTAAATTTCGATTAGCCCCTGGGGCATTCATATCATCTTAATAAATTATTAAATATTCTGTGTCGGCTGGAAATACGCGGCAGGCATTTTTGAAATAAATATTTTCGGTGTTCGACGCCAGGTGTAGTGAATGAATTTCAATAAGGTCATTCTTGCAGGGTTTTCAAAAAGCGGGTAACGGGAAATTGTAACTTTATAATTTAATGTGTAGTTTACATATCACTGTAGCATTTATAAAATATAAATTTTCAATCAAACTAACATGAGCCAGCTTATTATCAATGGAAAATTATTTGTTGCCTTTATTTGCCTGTTTATTTTAGCCTCTTGTTCTAATTATGGGACAAAAGTTACTTTTCCTGACCATAAAGGAGAAGTGTATTATAAAGGTGACGGTGTCACAGAAGCCGATGCTAAAGCGGTAGGAAAGTTCCTGGAAAGCCAGCAATTTTTTTTGAAAGATGATAAAAAAAGATCTGTACAAATATCTAAAGACAGTGGCAGGGTAAAAGCCCGGTTCGTTGTCGATGAAAAAGCTTTAGCTACGATACCAAATGTAGATGAAAGTTTTGCATTGATGGGAGCTTTAATGAGCAAGGAAGTTTTTAACAATACTCCCGTTGATGTCGTTTTTACAGACGAATTTTTTAAGGATATAAAAACAATTCCATATAAGGCCGGCGCTCTTGCGGCGGTAAATGTTCGTGAAGAAATTAACCAGATGCAAAAAAAAGAGTATAATAAAAATACTCTTTATTATACAAAAGATATTCCTAATGAGGAAGCTGACACCATTTCTGCTTACCTAGTAAAAAACGGATTTTTTACAAAAGACGGAAACAACGATCTGATAGTTGCAAAAAATCCAGGCAATGGTTTTCATGTCAGTTTTCTCATAAAAGCTTCTTTTGCCAATGAAGAAGGGTTACAAAAGGCCGATAATTTTGGAAAAGAAATGAAGAGGGATTTGTTTGCAAATGTTCCTTTGGAGTTTGAAGTATTGAATGAAAACCTGGAATCTGTAAAAACTTTTAATTACTGAGACTTTTATTTGACCGGCTTCCTGCAGAGTTTTTTTTCAGGCACCCGGCTTCACTGGTATACTTCAAATGGAGAGTACATATTTTTTGAAACGCAACCTCTTAATTAGCTTTATGAAACATAAAATGTTTTTTACGGGAATAACATTTTTGCTGTGCCTTTATTCTTTTAGCCAGCCCAAAGGCAAACTTTTTATCATTGGCGGTGGCGACCGTTCTTCCCGGCTTATTCAAACATTGATTTCCACCGCACAACTTTCTGCCAAAGATTATATAGTTGTGTTACCAATGGCAACAGAAGAGCCGGACACCGCTTATTACTACATAAAAACTGAGCTCGAAGAAGCATGCAGTAATACGATAGCAAATTTGAATTTTACAAGAAAAGATACCTCCAACAAAAAATGGCTTGATTCTTTACAACATGCCAAATTAATTTTTATTACTGGTGGAGATCAAAGCCGCTTTATGGATGTTGTACTTCACACCCCGATACAACAGGCAATTTTAAAAGCATATAAAAATGGTGCAACTGTGGCTGGCACCAGCGCCGGCGCGGCCATGATGAGCAGCCACATGATAACAGGCAATCACCTTCTTGGCGATACAACTTATCATGAAACATTCAGGCAATTGCGCAAGGATAATATTGAAATACAGGATGGCCTTGGGCTGTTAACCCAGGCAATTGTTGACCAGCATTTCATTGTGCGTAGCCGCTATAATCGTTTGTTATCAGCAATGGCAAAATACCCTGCTTTACCATGTATTGGTATTGACGAAGCAACAGCCATCATCGTGTATGGAAAAAATGTAAAAGTAACCGGCGAGGGCCAGGTAATTCTTTTTTCGAACCCTAAAAATCTAAGAACTACTACAAAAGGCTATATTAAATTTGATGATGTACATATGAGTATCTATACCGAAGGGGATAGTTTTATGTTGAATTGAAGGCCTCACCCCAACCCCCTTCGACCCGTCGATTTACTCAGGGCAGGCTAAGCTCAGGAAGCACTTCAAACCTTGAACCTCACCCCAACCCCTCTCCTAAAGGCGAGGGAACTAACTTACCAAAAGCACTTCAAACATCAACCTTGGACTTTGAACTCTGAACTTTGAACCTTGAACTTATCTTGCTGCAATAATCAAAACTAACCCTGCCAAATAAAGCAACAGCATTATATTTAAAACAGCAGAGGTGCCTTTAGGAGCATTGCGGAATTCCTTCCAGATAAAAATGCCCCAGAGTGCCGCCACCACTGTAGCGCCCTGGCCCAAACCGTAAGAGATGGCAGGCCCGGCTTTACCCGATGCAATAATGCTGAACGACATTCCCACACACCAGATAGCGCCACCAAGAATGCCTGTTATATGATTTTGTAAACCGCCTTTAAAATAATCCGAATAGCTAACCCTTGTACCGGTGAATGGCCTGCGCATCAGCAGGGTGTTGAATAAAAAATTACTCAGTAAAATACCGGTAACAAAAAATACGACGGCTGTATAAGGACTAAGTTTACCTGCCTGCGGCATATTAAAATCGGGAAACATAGACGCGGCAACATATTTATAGAAGAAACCCATCAGCACACCAGCTATAATGGAAAGCAACAGGCCCTTTGAAGAAGCATTCTTATTACCCGACTGCATTTTCCGGTAGGCATTTGCATTGAGTACAATGGCTAATACAATTAATGCAACACCGCCAAATAATAATAGTGTATTGCCAACAGGATTATCAATATAATTTACAATTACACCAATTACCAGCGCCAGGCCGATGCCAACCGGAAATGCAACAGCCATACCCGCTATGGCGATTGCTGCAACCAATAAAATATTGGCGGCATTGAAAATGATACCTCCAATAACAGCAGAAAAAATATTGCCCTTATCTGCCTGTGAAATATCTTCCATAAAGCTTCTCCCTCCACTTCCATGGCTGCCAAGTGTGAACGCAAAAATTAAGGAGAGCAATAGAATACCGAACACATAATCCCAGTAAAATAATTCAAAACGCCACGTGCCTGCAGCAAGCTTTTGCGTGTTGGCCCACGACCCCCAGCATAACATAGTGATAATGCAAAATAAAATTGCTGTTGAATAATTTTGTATGATGAACATGATGACTGCTTTTATTAATGGGGTGATTTATTTTTTTGCTGCCCTGATATTTACCTGCATCCCGTCGACAGGTTTGTCTGAATAAATAATTGCTTCGGAAGCCCTGACCTCATGATCTTTTGAGGGATTCAATATTTTCATTTTCACGGAATGTTTTCCTTTGGGCAACTGGTACTTCCATGCAAGGTCATAACGCCGGGTGGTGAAGTTTACGGGTAGCCTAGGTGTTTCAATTAATTTGCCATCAAGGTAAAGCTCTGTATTAAAAACGTAGGTTGATTTACTGTCACCCTCCGATGCATCTCCTTTCAGCACAAAACCAATCCCCTCAAAATCAAAGCTCATTTCATCTTTATCAGCATTCCATTTTACAGGGATCATTGCCACAGGATATTGGCCATCGAAACTTTTCTCAAACTTTACGGCAACAGGTTGTTGCAACCTGATGATTACATTATCGGCATTTACGGTGCCCCCGTTCTTTTGTATGTTTTGCAGTGCATGTTTGAAGCCGGTTTCATACACATCGTGCAGGCTCATAGTTGTGTATTTGAAATCAATATCTTCTGCCTGTAACAGGCCTTTTTTCCAGTAATCAGGTATTTTATCATAACCAAGAAAAGCACCAAGGATTCCGCCAACTGTCGATGGATTACAGTCGGCATCCTGTCCGCAACGAGTGGCAATTTCCAGGGATTTTGTAAAGTCACCACCACCATATAACAAGCCTATTACTACATAGGCAGCATTCACTTTTGCATCGATATCAAAAGGAGCAAATACGCCTTCGGGGCAGCCAATATCATTCGCCCATTTCTCCTGAACGCCCAACCAGGTTTGCTTCCAATTGGTTGGATATTTTTTGTGCCATTCAATTACATCGTGAACGCATTGATAAAATTCACTTTGTACAGGCACCGCTTCCAATGCTTTATTTATGACATAGTTGATGTCTTTTGAAGTAAAAGCAAGTGTGTACATCGCACCGACATACACACCACCATACCATCCATCACCATAGTTCATGATGTGCCCGATTTTATCACTGATTGCTGACGCTGTATTGGGCATACCCGGGCTCATCAATCCCGCGAAATCACTTTCAATCTGGTAATCTATACAATCTGCATGCGGGTTATTTTGCCACGCTCCGCTCAGGGGTGCTTTAATTCCGTTTAAGATATTATACCGGCCGGCCTGGTTTGCATGCCACAACATATAGCCTGCATGTGCAA
>JBDTZL010000162.1:0-9227 GCA_040005125.1 Ginsengibacter sp. | reverse complement strand
GGAAATAAAATTACTTTACAGGGAAATTTTGATCCCGCTAAATTATTGCTCCCTGTTACCGAAATAAAAAAAGCAGTCAAAGAAATGATCAATGAATTTGGCGTACAGGGTTACATTGCAAATTTAGGACATGGTATCACTCCAAATATTCCTGTTGAAAATGCAAAGGCTTTTGTTGAGGCAGTGAAAGAGTATGATCAATAATTTTTAGAAGTAATAAATTAGCCGTTACAATGATGTTGTATAAAACAGAAACGAAAGAATTCAGGGGAAGGTGGATCGACTATGTTTATGATTTACAGGAAAAAGTTTGTTTGGCATTATCCGAAGAAGATGGCAAAGAAATTTTTGCAACCGATGAATGGCAAAGAGCTGAAGGAAAAGGCGGAGGAGGTATAACAAGAACCATTGCAAATGGGCATGTAATTGAGAAAGGCGGCGTAAATACTTCTGTGGTATATGGAAAAGTTACAGACACCATGCGCAATCAACTCCAAATAGAGGGCAGTAAATGGTTCGCCTGTGGCTTGTCACTGGTGATACACCCTGTTAATCCTTACGTTCCAACAGTACATGCCAACTGGCGTTATTTTGAATTATATGATGCCGAAGGAAATGTAATGGATCGCTGGTTTGGCGGCGGGACAGATCTTACCCCATATTATTTGTTTGAGGACGATGCAAAACATTTTCACAGTACAATAAAAAATGCCATGGATCCTTTTGGAAGCGATCTGTATGCAAAATATAAAAAATGGTGTGATGAATACTTTACCAATAAACATCGAAACAATGAAATGCGCGGAATAGGCGGCGTTTTTTATGATCACCTGCGGCCCGCAAATGAAACAGAGGCTGAAGAGTTATTTAAATTTCAGCAAGCCGTTTGTACCGTCTTTTTAGAAGCTTATCTCCCAATTGTAAAAAAAAGAAAAGACACTCCATACACATCCCGCGAAATTGAATGGCAGGAAATAAGAAGAGGCCGGTATGTTGAGTTTAATTTAATTCACGACCGCGGCACTTTATTCGGTTTAAAGACAAACGGGCGCACAGAAAGTATTTTGATGAGCCTTCCGCCAAGGGCAAAATGGACATATAATTATGAGCCTGAGCCGGGCAGTAAAGAAGATAGATTATTACAGGTATGTTTACATCCGGTTGATTGGATTGAACCTTGATTTTTTAATTTTGAATTTTTAATTTTTAATTTTTAATTACCAGATATGTATTTACAAAGACGAAACAGAATCCTGCGGCAGTCTTCATCGATAAGAAGCCTGGTTGCAGAAACTGTTTTAACGCCTAACGATTTTATTGCACCGCTGTTTATTGATGAAGGGGAAAATGTATCTTTTGAAATACCCTCCATGCCGGGCTATTACCGCCGTTCTTTAGACGGCACGATACTGAATGTTAAAGAACTATGGAGCATGGGTATTAAAAGCGTCCTGTTATTCATTAAGGCCCCGGATGAAGTAAAAGATAACACAGGAAAGGAAGCATGGAATGCAGATGGATTAATGCAACGAAGCATAAAAGCGATAAAAAATGCGGTGCCGGAAATGGTGGTAATGACCGATGTCGCTTTGGATCCTTATTCGTCTTATGGGCATGACGGTATTGTGGAAAATGGCGAAATTGTAAATGATCCCACAGTTGAGGCTTTAATAAAAATGAGCATCAGCCATGCACAGGCTGGTGCCGATTTTGTAGCGCCCAGCGACATGATGGACGGGCGCATTGGCGCTATTCGTGAGGCATTGGAACAACATAATTTTACAACAACGGGCATTATGGCTTATAGTGCAAAGTATGCTTCCTGCTTTTACGGGCCATTCAGAGATGCACTGGATTCTGCCCCGGGCTTTGGTGACAAAAAGACCTACCAGATGGATTATGCAAACCGCACAGAGGCATTGAAAGAAGCATTGATGGATGAAGAAGAAGGCGCGGACATCATCATGGTAAAACCTGCCATGGCGTACCTCGATATAATCCGTGAAGTTAAAAATAGGGTAACCCTCCCCGTTAGTGCCTATCATGTGAGCGGGGAATATGCTATGATTAAAGCAGCAGCAAAAATGGGATGGATCAATGAAGAAAAAGCAATACTTGAAAGCCTTACTTCAATTAAGAGAGCCGGCGCCGATTTGATCGCCACTTATTTTGCAAAAGATGCTGTGAAGTTGTTGTCTTAATTTTTCCTGAACAATATTATAATTAATTCAAAATGGTCAACTGAAATCAGGGAAAAAATGATTAAGCTTTTGACATTTATACTCATTTTTTCTTTGTTAAATGGAATTACTTTATCGATAATTTTTTATTTGATAAAAAAATATGTATTCAGGAAGCCATCAGGTTTTAGAAAAAACATCCGGATAGGTGTTATCGCTGCAATTATTTGTTTTGCAGTATGTGCAATATTTATTTCTTCCGGAATGGACTCTGTAAATAATATCCACAAATAGTATATGAATATAAAATCAAGCCAGCAACTTTTCGCCCGTGCCCAGCAATCAATCCCCGGAGGTGTAAATTCCCCGGTCCGTGCTTTCAAAAGTGTCGGCGGCACGCCTTTATTTATTAAGTCCGCGAAAGGCGCCTATATGTTTGACGAGGATGGCAACCGGTATATAGATTATATCAATTCGTGGGGGCCGATGATCCTGGGACATGCATACGGGCCTGTGGTAAAAGCCATCAATGAAAAGGTATTGGGTTCAACTTCTTTTGGTGCACCTACAGAATTAGAAATTGACATGGCAGAGCTTATAAAAAGCATGGTTCCCAATGTAGACCTCATACGAATGGTAAGCAGTGGTACCGAGGCTTGTATGAGTGCGGTACGTCTTGCAAAAGGATATACCGGTAAAAATAAGATCATCAAATTTGAGGGATGCTATCACGGGCATGCAGATTGTTTTTTAGTAAAAGCCGGGAGCGGAATGGCTACATTGAATATACAAACAGTTCCCGGGGTTACTGCGGGCGTCTCGAATGATACACTCACTGCTCCCTATAATAATTTGGATGCCGTAGAAAAATTAATAGAAAAAAATAAAGGAGAAATTGCAGCGATTATTATTGAACCTGTTGTGGGAAATATGGGCTGCATTTTGCCCCAAACAGGCTTTTTAGAAAGGTTGAGAAAGTTGTGTGATGAAGAAAATATTGTATTCATCTTTGATGAGGTAATGACAGGCTTCCGGTTGGCAGCAGGGGGTGCCCAGGAAAAATTAAACATAGATGCAGATCTTGTTACTTATGGAAAAGTAATTGGGGGAGGCTTGCCGGTAGGGGCATTTGGAGGAAGAAAAGAGATCATGCAGCATATTTCTCCATTGGGAAATGTTTACCAGGCCGGAACATTAAGTGGTAATCCAATTGCTATGATTGCAGGATTTACCATGCTTACCGAATTAAAAAATAACCCCTCTGTATATGCTGAACTGGATGAAAAATCTTTAGATCTTGCAAATGGAATACATGAAATTTTAGAAAATAAAAAGATCCCACATCGCATCAATCGTATGGGCAGTATGATGAGCCTTCATTTTTGTGATCATGAAGTTGTTGACTTTGAAAGTGCTTCCGGCGCCGATATTCCTTTATTCAATAAATTTTTTCATCATATGCTTGACAATGGCATTTATCTTCCGCCATCAGCTTATGAAAGCTGGTTCCTGAGCAATGCATTAAATAAAGAGGACATTAATAATACGATTTCAGCGGTAGAAAGTTTTTTCATTTGATATATCCTGAAAATTTAATCAGAATATATAAAAAGGGCGAAAGCCTTAACCTTCGCCCTCGCCCTAATAAAACCAGCAAAAAGCTTTACGATTATTTTTTTAAATCTTAAGTCATAAGAAGCGTTATCAGGGGTTTTCCGTTAGCAACGGCCCATCGTATTCCTGTGTTTAATAAGAACACGACTTAAAAGCTATAGGTTCTAATACTATGCCAAAGGGCGGATGCAGTGAAAATTTAGCCTAACGTTTTGATTCTGAATTTAGGAGATATATTTATTTTCAGTATTTTAGGTTAATTACACCCATTTGAGAACTTCCACATACGCTTTTGTGTATCCTCCTACCCAAATTTGGAATTAAAACGTATTCAGTCGCCAGCATCTCAATTATGGTTTGTTAATTATTACCTTTGCATCCTTTTTATATTATTGAAAGATTAGTAATAATGAAGCAAAAATACCCGGAATACAAGCAGTTGAATTTAACGCACATTGCAAATGAAATGCTTGCGACATGGGAAAAAGAAAAAACTTTTGAGAAAAGTGTAAGTAATCGTGAGGGAAGCGCTCCTTTTGTTTTTTACGAGGGGCCGCCAAGTGCTAATGGAATGCCGGGTATTCATCACGTTATAGCCAGGACTTTGAAAGACCTTGTTTGCCGCTATAAAACAATGCAGGGTTTCCAGGTAAAACGCAAAGGCGGCTGGGACACACATGGATTACCTATAGAATTGGGGGTGGAAAAATTATTAGGTATCACCAAAGAAGATATCGGTAAAAAAATATCCGTTGAAGAATATAATGCAACCTGTCGCCGGGAGGTCTTAAAGTTTAAAGATAAATGGGACGAGTTAACAAAAAAAATGGGCTATTGGGTTGACCTGGATAATCCTTATATAACTTTTGAAAGCAATTACATCGAAACGCTATGGTGGTGCTTAAAAGAGCTGTACAATAAAAATTATTTATATGAAGACGTAAGTATCCAGCCCTATTCACCCGCTGCAGGAACTGGTTTAAGCTCACATGAATTAAATCAGCCCGGTACTTATAAGGATGTAAAAGATACCAGTGCGGTGGCTATGTTTAAAGCATTGAAAAATGAAAAATCAGTATTTTTATTTGAGGCAGCTAAAAGTGACGAGCTTTTTTTTCTTGCGTGGACAACAACTCCCTGGACCTTACCTTCAAATTTGGGATTAACTGTCGGCGCACATATTGATTATGTTCTCGTGCGCACCTTTAATCCATACAGCGGAAAACCATGTGCAGTTATTCTAGCAAAAAATCTATTGCATAAATATTTTCCTGAACATCTTGATGAATGGACGGAAGGTAATAACACTGAATTGTATGAGGCGATAATAAACTGGATTGATAAAGGTTCCGACGAAAGCCTCATAGAAGAAAATGCACCAGCTTTAAAAAACGAGTTCGATAACCTCATAAAAAAGAAACAGTTACCCTACAAAACACTTCTTCAATTTAAAGGGCTAAAAATCGAGGGCTCGGAGTACGAGCAGCTTTTACCTTCTGAAGCAAATACGATTGAAGAAATAAGGCTTCAGACTCCCGGCGCCCTGCCTTTCAAAGTAATTACAGGAGATTTTGTTACCACAGAAGACGGAACCGGTATTGTACACACTGCTCCTGCTTTTGGCGCAGATGACTTTAAAGCAGGTAAAAAACATAACCTGGGAATTTTAACTCTCGTAGATAAAGAAGGAAAATTTGTAGATGGCGTAGGTGAATTTAGCGGGCGCTTCGTAAAAAACTACAAAGATGATCCGCATTACACAGATGTAAATGTGGACATTTCGATTAAACTAAAAAAAGAAAACCGCGCATTTAAAATTGAAAAATACGAACACAATTACCCGCACTGCTGGCGAACCGATAAACCAATAATTTATTACCCGCTTGATGCCTGGTTTATAAAAACCACGGCTGTAAAAGATAGGATGATAGAACTAAACAACACTATTAACTGGAAGCCGGCCTCCACAGGAACCGGCAGGTTTGGTAACTGGCTAGAAAATATGGTCGACTGGAACCTGAGCCGCAGCCGGTTTTGGGGAACGCCACTACCGGTCTGGCGTACAGAAGATGGCGGTGAAGAAAAATGTATCGGCTCTATTGCTGAACTAAAAGATGAAATAAAAATTTCGATTGAGGCAGGTTGCATGCATGTTCCTGCTGCAGAAAACAATACAACCGGTATCAGTAACTACGTAGAAAAACTTACCGGCGATTTACACAAGCCTTTCGTAGACGACATCATATTGGCTTCAGGTAAAGGACAACCTATGCGGAGGGTAGCCGATCTCATTGATGTGTGGTTTGACAGTGGCGCCATGCCATATGCCCAATGGCATTTTCCTTTTGAAAACAAAGAAGAATTTAAAAAAAATTTTCCCGCAGATTTTATCGCAGAAGGCGTTGACCAAACGCGGGGCTGGTTCTATACATTACATGCCCTTGGGGTTTTATTATTTGACAGTGTTGCCTTTAAAACTGTGGTAAGCAATGGCCTGGTGCTTGATAAAAAAGGCAATAAGATGAGTAAACGGGATGGAAATGTGGTAGACCCGTTTGAAACACTGGAGATCTTTGGGGCCGATGCTACCCGGTGGTATTTTATCACCAATGCAGCGCCGTGGGACAGTTTAAAATTTGATATTGAAGGCATCAGGGAAGTACAGCGCAAATTTTTCGGAACATTGTACAACACTTACCAGTTCTTCGCATTGTACGCCAATGTAGATGGCTTCATTTTTAAAGAACCCTATATCCCTGTTAATGAACGACCTGAAATTGATCAATGGATCATCTCTTCTTTAAATACGCTTATCGCTTCCGTTACCGGCAGTTTCGACGACTTTGAGCCTACACCGGCAGGCAGGGCAATTGAAAATTTTGTTGATGAACACCTGAGCAACTGGTACGTAAGGCTGTCCCGCCGCAGGTTCTGGAAGGGTGATTACGAAAAGGACAAAATTTGCGCATACCAAACTCTTTATGAATGCCTGCAGGTAATAAGCAGGCTCATTGCACCGATTGCGCCTTTTTTTGCAGACTGGCTTTTTTTAAATCTTAATAAGGTAACTAACCAGTGGCCGGACGCCTCGGTTCATCATAGTAATTTTCCTAGAGCTAATGACAGCCTGACAGATAAGGCTCTTGAAGAACGTATGCAAATGGCCCAGGAAGTTTCATCTTTAATTTTATCGCTTCGCAAAAAAGTGAATATTAAAGTAAGGCAACCACTCCAAAAAGTAATTATTCCTTCAAATAGTCCTTCTTTTGCCGAAAAAATAAAGATGGTGGAAGAAATTATTATGTCGGAAACCAATATTAAAGAAGTAGAGCTCATACCGGCAAATAATAATTTTATAAAGAAAAAGGCCAAAGCAAATTTTAAAACCCTTGGAAAAAGACTGGGGCCGAAAATGAAGTGGGCAGCCGAGAGGATCCGGCAGCTCGAAGATTCAGAAATCGATAAAATTCAGGATGGTAATTATTTATTAAATCCTGGTTATGAGATTGAGAGCGAAGAGGCCGTTTTAATTTCTGCAGAGGACGTTGAAGTGTCCACCAATGAAATTCCGGGTTTTGAAGTGGCAGTAAAAGGTAACCTCACAGTTGCCCTGGATATGGTATTGACCAACGAACTTAAAAACGAAGGTTTTGCCCGCGAATTTGTAAATCGCATCCAAACAATCAGAAAGGAAAATAATTTTGAATTAACTGACAAAATTGTGGTAAAACTGATAGAAGATGATCTGATAAAAGCTCCAATTATTGAATTTAATTCTTACATTTGCGCCGAAATTTTGGCAGATAACCTCACATTTGTTCCAAAATTACCTGGTGGCATCCCAATTGATGTTAACAATCACATTTTAACAGTTACAGTAACGAAAAAAGGAAACTAAGTATGGCTACTCAGAAAAAAAAGGCAACCCCCGTTGTAAAGAAATCGTTTTTAAATAAACCTGGTGTAAAGAAAGTTGCAGCTACGGCTAAAAAAGTCAGTGCAAATAAAAGTTCTTCAAAAAAAGCACTTGCTAAAAAACCTATTGCCAAAAAGACGGATAACGCTAAAAAACAATCATTAAAATCTGCGGTTTCCTTAAAAAAAGCAGCCAACCCTATTATAAAAAAAGCATCGGCTAAAAAGTCTGCTAAGTCAGGTGTAAAAAAAGCAGCACCAAAAAAATTGGCCAATACAAATAATAAAGCAGGCTCAAAGAAATCTGCCAGCCCGGTTAAAAAACAAATTGTAACTACTAAAAAACCAGTGGATTCTGCAAAAAAACCTGTAGTAGAAACAAAGAAACAAATTGAAAATAAATCAAAGACTTTTCAGCAAAAACCCGAAAAAGTAATTTCGCAAACACCGGTTGTACATATGACTGACCACAAAAAAGAACTTAAAAAAGCTCTTACTAAAACAAAGAAAGAGGCATCCCAAAAGCCCGAAAAGCCTTTTGTTATGCCTAAAACCAACACTGAAAAAGCACGCAAGTACGAACCGCAATTTATAAAGTCGGTTCTTGACCACGCGCCTGAAGAAGACAATGGCCCAACTATGCGGTACAGTGACAATGAACTTACTGAATTCAAGGAGCTTATTTCAAGAAAACTGGAAACGGCTAAAAAAGAATTGGGCTATTTACAAGGCCTCATTACCCGCAAGGATGAAATGGGCGGCGATGATACTGATAACCGCTATATGACCATGGAAGATGGAAGTCTTAGTATGGAGAGAGAGCAATTGAGCCAAATGGCGAGCCGTCAGATTACTTTTATAGATCATCTCGAAAAGGCTATGATGCGTATCGAAAATAAAACTTATGGCATTTGCCGGGTTACGGGTAAACTGATTGATAAAGCACGCTTAAGAGCAGTTCCGCATGCTACTCTGTCCATTGAGGCAAAAATGGGTATCGCCAGGTAATAATCTTACTATATATATCTTAAAGAGAATAGCATACCTGCATTCTCTTTTTTTTGACTTTTAATACAGAAGTTATGTTCAAAAAATTAAGAACCATAATTTATCATGTAGATGATCTTCCAAAAGCTAAAGAATGGTACACTAAAATTACCGGGGTGTCGCCTTATTTTGATGAAAGTTTTTATACAGGATTTGATATTTCCGGTTGCGAACTTGGGCTTGACCCCGATTTGACGGGAATTAATAATGGTGAGCATTCCGTGGCTTACTGGTCAGTTGATGATATTGAAAATGCGGTCAATAAATTAACAACTCACGGCGCCAGCATCACAAATCCAATAAGCGATGTTGGAGAGGGCATTAAAGCAGCAGTTGTGAAAGACCCCTTTGGGAATAGCATTGGTTTAATTGAAGAAAGACCGCAATAATATTATACCTTTTAATGCTGCATACTAATTGACTGATTGACTGATTGACTGATTGACTGATTGACTGATTGACTGATTGACT
>JBDTZL010000159.1:0-2766 GCA_040005125.1 Ginsengibacter sp. | reverse complement strand
ACGGTGGTGTGAGAGGACAGGTAGTCAAATAATGGCTACCTTCCTACTCGATTTTTGTTTATATTTTATTAGCAATAATTGGAAATGTCTTTTCATACCTTCGCGCCATGTCGTCTTTAAAAAAATATGAAGCGGTGATTGGGCTGGAAGTGCATGCCCAATTGCTTACTAAAAGCAAATTATTTTGTGGCGACAGCACAACATTTGGAAATGCCCCCAATACCAACATCAGCCCTGTTTCGCTCGCACACCCCGGCACTTTGCCTGTGATGAATAAAAAAGCAATTGATTATGCAATAAGGCTGGGCCTCGCTTTCAATTGCGATATAATACGCAACAACTATTTTGCAAGAAAAAATTATTTCTATCCTGATCTTCCAAAAGGGTACCAGGTTTCGCAGCATACAACACCCATATGCAAAAATGGTCATGTGCCCATTAATGTTGCAGGAGTACAAAGAAATATTATTTTAAACAGGATTCATTTAGAAGAAGATGCGGGCAAAAGCATTCACGATGCAGATGAAAATTATACCTGTATCGATCTTAACAGGGCAGGTGTGCCTTTACTTGAAATTGTATCTGAACCCGATATGCATACTTCCGGAGAGGCTTTTGCTTATGTAACAGAAATAAGAAAAGTGGTACGTTACCTGCAAATATGTGATGGCAACATGGAAGAAGGCAGCCTGCGTTGTGATGCAAATGTTTCTATCAGGTTGCAGGGCGAAAAAATCCTGGGCACGAAAGTAGAAGTAAAAAATCTCAACTCCATCAGGAATGTAAAAAGGGCAATTGACTTTGAAATAAACCGCCTGGTTGCGATATTGGAAAGCGGAGGAGAAGTGCACCAGCAAACCAGGAGCTTTGATGCGTCAACAGGTACCACCTTCTCTTTAAGAACCAAGGAAGAAGCCAATGATTACCGCTATTTCCCTGAGCCTGACCTGGCGCCATTTTTTATTACTGAAGAGAAAATCCAAGAAATAAAAAAATCTTTACCCGATTTGCCAGCGTCATTGGAAAGGAAATTCATAGAAGAATATTCTTTATCTGCTGCAGATGCAAAAGTTTTATGCGATGACAGGGAAACAGCCACTTTTTTTGAAAACATTATTAGCCATACCTGTGATTATAAGGCTGCTGCCAACTGGATAATCGGACCTGTGAAATCGTATTTGAACGAAAGCAACACAGTAATTGAAAAACTTTCATTAAATCCGCAAACATTTGCAAAACTTATAGAAATTGTTGACAATGGAAGGGTGAGCTTTGGGGTTGCTGCATCCAGGATTTTTCCCGTTCTCCTGAAATTTCCGGAAAAAGAACCGCTGGCAATTGCAGAAGAATTAAATGTTTTGCAGGAAAAAAATGATGATTTGCTTAACACCTGGGTTGATGAGGTCTTATCCAAAATGCCCGATAAAGTTTCAGAATATAAAAAAGGCAAAAAAAATTTAATAGGCTTATTTTCAGGTGAGGTAAAAAAAATAAGTGAAGGAAAAGCAGATATGCAGGCCGTTAATAAAATACTTAATCAAAAATTAAATCGATAATTCAATCGCTATGAACAGAATATTTTTTTTTATAAGTGCATTATTTCTATTGTCATGCACCAGCCCCGAAAAGAAGGGACAGTTTACAGTAAAAGGGGAATTAAAAAATGCACCCGACCAGAAAGTTTTTCTTGAAGAAATATCTTTTAATCAACAACCCCCCCAGGTATTTGATACAGCAGAAATAAAAAAGGGAAGATTTGAAGTAAAAGCGTTGGCATCTGAAGAAGGCCTTTTCAGGCTAAGGTTTGAAAAAAATGCGGGTTATATTTTTATTAATGATAACCCTGAAATACAATTCAACGCCGATGCAAATGATTCCACATTGCAATCTTCCAGGTTTAATACACCTGCTAATGCTTCGCTCACCAGGTTTATCATTCTTCTTGATTCATTGCACACAGCGCTTATTAATGAGGACCACAATATTAAGGAAGCTCAGCAACAACACAACGACAGCCTGGCTACAGCTGCAAAAAACAGGTTCAATACAACCGATATCTGGTATAAAAATTTTCTTGCGCAATATATTGATACCACTGCCAGCCCGGTAATAGCCTTATTTGCATTAAGTTATTCAGATGAAATATCTCCGGATACTGTAAAATCATTGATCGCTGCATTAACTAAAAAGTTCCCAAAAAATAATTCTGTGGCTGATATTGCCAAACAATTCGAGCAATTTGCTGCTGCCCAAAATCAACCGCAAACCCAACCCCGGTCCAACCAGGTTACGGAAGGCCAGATGGCCCCCGATTTTACCTTACCCGATATCGACGGCAAGCCATTTACTTTAAGTTCATTGCGTGGAAAATATGTATTGCTTGATTTCTGGGCAAGCTGGTGTGGCCCGTGCCGGGAAGAAAATCCTAATGTAGTTGCTACATACAAGCAATTTAAAGATAAGAATTTCACAATTTTGGGAGTGTCGCTCGATAAAGAAAAAAGTTTATGGCTGTCGGCAATAAAAGAAGATGGATTGGCGTGGAAACAGGTGAGTGATCTAAAATTCTGGAACAGCGCCGCCGCCGCGTTGTATAATGTAGAAGCCATTCCATATAACGTACTAATTGATCCAAAGGGAACAGTTGTAGGTACTTCCCTGCGTGGCGCTGACTTACGTAATAAGCTTAACGAAGTATTGAAATAAATGTGAAAATTGACCGCTTCATTGAGCCATTTTCAAATTCTCACATTTAGGCACTAAATA
>JBDTZL010000319.1:0-9359 GCA_040005125.1 Ginsengibacter sp. | reverse complement strand
TTGTTATCATTTGAAAGCGCAAAATGTGCATAGTGATAATGGAAATGGCACTTATACCAATCCTGTTATTCCCGCTGATTTTCCTGACCCTGATGTAATACGCGTTGGTGATACGTATTACATGGTGAATACTACGATGTTTATTTTTCCGGGCGTTACTGTGCTTAAATCAAAAGACCTCGTTAACTGGGAATATTGCAGCAATGCAGTGCCACGTTTTGATTTCAGCAAATGTTATGATTTGGATAGTTGCAACCGTTACGGGCATGGACAATGGGCAACCAGCATAAAATATCATAGCAATAAATTTTATTTACTCTTTATTACTTTGAATGAAGGTGGTTTTATGTGTACGGCTGATAAAGCCGAAGGGCCCTGGCACATCACGCATTTACCGAAAGGTTTTTACGACCCCGGATTATTTTTTGATGATGACAAAAAAGTCTATGTGGCACAGGGCTACAGCAAAATCTCCATAACACAAGTGAATGATAGCCTTAAAGCTATTGGCCCTGATTCACTCGTGTACACCGGCGACATTCGCAACGGTTTGGAAGGCTCGCATGTTTATAAAATTAACGGCTATTATTATTTGTATTCTACATACGGCGGAAGAGATGGCATACAGGTAGCATTGCGTTCTAAAAATATCTATGGCCCTTACGAACAGAAAGTTGTTATTTATGATACAACAAAAGGCATCAATTTCGGCATACACCAGGGCGCATTAATTCAAACGCAAACAGGCGAATGGTGGACCATGTTGTTTGTTGACAGCGGGCCGTTTGGAAGGTTTCCTTCTTTGCAACCTGTAACCTGGGTTGATGGCTGGCCAATGGTTGGCGTTAATGGCAAAGCGGTAACTGCGTATAAAAAACCTAACGTTGGCAAAACGTATCCTATCAAAAATTTCCCTGCATCGGATGAATTCAATGAAACAAAATTGGGCATGCAATGGGGATGGAATCATAATCCCGATGCGTCGAAATGGTCACTTACGAAATGTCCTGGCTGTTTAAGATTAATGACGGCTACTGTAACTTCTGATTTTAGAATGGCACGTAACACGCTTACTCAAAGGCCTTTTGCCAAACGCGATCAAACTATTCCTACGGTTGCAACAACCAAAATGGATGTTCGTAAAATGAAAGACGGGGATATCGCCGGGCTTGCTGTGTTCCAAAACCCGTATGCATACATCGCAGTAAAGCAACAAAAAAGGGAGAAATATATTTTGATGGTGAATAATGGTAAGACTATTGATTCAGTTGCCATCAATGCATCAACAATTTATTTGCGAACACTTGCATCCAACCCAAGTGATAAAGCAAGCTTTGAATACAGCACCGACGATAAGAATTATAAACCGATTGGGGAAGATTTAATCATGCGGTTCAGCTTAAAAATATTTACCGGAAATAAATTTTGCCTGTTCAATTATGCTTCAAAACAGGAAGGGGGTTATGTAGATTTTGATTGGTTCAGGATTGATTAAACGAAAAAATATGCCACTAATGAAGCAGCATTATTTTAATAAAACCATAGCCATCATTTTTGCAATAATGTCGTTGTATCAAAATATCCGTGCGCAACAACTGCAAAAAAACAGGGCAATAATATTGTCGGATATTGAGGCCGATGCAGATGACCAGCAAAGCTTTATCCGCCTGTTTTTATATGCCGACGTTATTGATATTAAAGGCCTGGTTGCTACTACATCCGTTCATCAAAAAAATAATATTTATCCGCAATCCATTCAAAAGATTGTTGATGCTTATGGCAAAGTTCAACCTAACCTTGAAAGGAATGAAGCGGGATATCCGTCAGCAGATAAATTATCCGCGCTGATTAAGAAAGGGCAACCAGGATATGGTATGAGCAGCGTTGGCGAAGGGAAAGATTCAGAAGGCTCTGACTGGATTATTAAAGTATTAGAGGAAAAAGAAGAAAGGCCTTTGTGGATATGCGTTTGGGGTGGCCCGAATACATTAGCGCAGGCGCTTGTTAAATTAAAGAATACAAAGAGCACAGGAGAATTGAACAGGCTTATCAGCAAGTTAAGAGTATATACAATTTCAGACCAGGATGATAGCGGCATCTGGCTGCGCAACACTTTTCCAAATCTTTTCTATATCGTATCCCCTGGTGGGTACAGCAAAGCAACATGGACAGGAATACACACTTTTGTTCAGGGGATTGATAATACAACCATTAGCAACAAATGGATAGCCGATAATATTCAGGAACATCATGGGCCAATGGGTGCATTATATTGGGATGTCGCGTATGGCATGGAGGGCGATACGCCATCTTTTCTTTCATTAATACCAAATGGTTTGAATGCACCTGAACATCCCAACTGGGGCGGATGGGGTGGTAGATATGAATATTATCAGCCTAACCTTTCAGATATGGATGTTAACGGTTTTACAGGCGGTGTGCCTGTTGCGGCGGAAACGCGTCCTTTCTGGACTAATGCATCCGATTCGTTCACGCCATATATATATAATCCTTATGGGCGTGCTGTAAAAAAAGATACGGTTTCTTTTAATGATAACAAGGTTACGCTATGGCGCTGGCGTGATGATTTTCAAAATGATTTTACGGCGCGTATGAATTGGACAACAAAACCTTACAATGAATGCAATCATCCGCCTGTACCAAACCTTGGCCATGCTG
Source organism: Ginsengibacter sp. (assembly GCA_040005125.1). Classification (GTDB taxonomy): domain Bacteria; phylum Bacteroidota; class Bacteroidia; order Chitinophagales; family Chitinophagaceae; genus Ginsengibacter. Next base: position 6,680 of record JBDTZL010000319.1, on the reverse strand, counting down.
ATGAAATAACAGTTAAATCAGGTATGCCCTTTATTCTTGATGCAAGCGGCACAACAGACCCTGATGGCGATAACCTTAGCTATTTATGGTTTCAATACAAGGAAGCAGGAGATTTTCAAAAAGATTTAAGAATAGGTTCCGCTGAAAATTTATACAGGGTTTTCTTAACTGCGCCGGTTGTAAATAAGCGGGAAACAACACAATTTCTTTTGCGGGTAACGGACAAAGGCCGACCGCCTTTGTCAAGGTATAAACGGGTTATTATGCATTTTGTTCCTTAGAAATAATTTGAATGTTGATGTTTGAAAAATAGGTTAAGAAACGACTTTGAAGTATAGATGGCTATTTAAATATGAACGCTTCACAAGTCATGCCTGGGCAACGGGATATATCTTGAAGTTGAAACTATGAGTGATAATTGAAATAATTTATAATGAAAAAAATACTTATCCCATGAATCACAACATAAAATATCTATTGCCTTTTACATTAATTGCATTCATAACATTAAATGCATCCGCACAAAACCCACTTATTACTAATATGTATTCTGCGCACCCTTCAGCAAGAGTTTATGGAGATAGCATGTATGTATATCCGTCACATGATATTCTCGCGACGCCGGGGCACGGCCGCGTTGGATGGTTTTGCATGGAAGATTATCACGGGAAAAAACACCGCAGTTGGGCATCGAACCGGTACATTATAAAGATGGAATGTTTTATATAAATGGTACTACATGGACAGAGCAGGTAATCGATTATTAATAAAATAAATTTAAGACCAGTAATTAAAATCATTACAATTAAAACAAAAATCAATGAAAAAAAATCTCTTCACACTACTATCACTTTTGCCGCTATCGCTTTTAGCACAAAACGCAACTATTAAAATTGATGTGGACAGAACTATCGGAGAAATAGACCGGAACATTTATGGAGTATTTATGGAACCCATTCACTTTAACGGAAGAAGAATGGGTTTGCCTGACTCAGTTGAATTCAACACTTTGTATGGAAACCTATACGACCCGTCTTCACCCTTAGCCAATGAAGATGGTTTCAGGAAAGATTATATTGATGCCTTGAAAGAATTGAAGGTGACCAACATGCGCTGGCCCGGCGGTAATTTTTTAATGGGCTATGATTGGAAAGATGGCATTGGCCCGAAAGACCAGCGGCCGGTTCGCATTAATCTTGCGTGGGGCGGAAAAGATAATAATCATGTAGGCACCGATGAATGGATGAAATTGAATAAGGCGATCGGCAGCGAAAATGTAGTTGGCGTAAACCTTGGCCTGGGTTCGATATTGGATGCAGCATACTGGGTTGAATATTGTAATTATAAAGGGGGCACCTATTATTCTGATATGCGTGCAAAAAATGGCCATCCGGCACCATACAATGTAAAGATTTGGGATTTGGGTAATGAAGTGGATGGCTTGCCCTGGGAGCTGGGTCATAAGAATGCTGAAGATTATGTTGAGACGGCAAGAGAAGCTGCTAAAGCAATGAGATCTGTTGATAATACCATTAAATTGGTTGGTTCAGGTTCGTCTTATTATGAAACAACCGGGAAATGGATCGATTGGAATAAAACTGTGCTCGAAGGCATAGGCGATAAAGTAAATTACCTGTCTATCCATCGCTACTGGGAAGGTGGTTCTCCTGATAAATACTACACGTACATGGGAGATGGCGCAATGGATTTTGATGGAAAAATAAGATTGGTATCAGAGCAGATTGCAACTGCAAAAGCAAAGATGGGCTTTAAAAATACCATCTATCTTTCTGTGGATGAATGGGGAACTTTCAGCCGAAACTTTATGGGCGTTTTACCAATAGCACAATGTCTTAATTCTTTTGTGCGTTATGCAGATGTTGTTAAGATGGCCAACTTCACTATGGCAACTTCATTGTTGTCAAGTGATCCTAAAAAAGGTACTTTCAAATCGCCTGTGTTTTATACATTTAAATTATTTTCTAATAATTGTTTGGGCAATTCAGTTGATACGTATGTTGCCTGTGATACATTCAGTACAGAACAGTATAAAGGCATTCCCTATTTGGATGTTACAACCGTTTATTCAAAAGAGTCAAAAACTGTTTTCATCAATGTTGTAAACAGGAATGAGGACAAAGCTATTGCAACCAATATCACCAGTAATTCGGGAGATTTTTCCGGTAAAGCAGAAGCCAGTGTTATTAATAGTGAAGATTTAAAAGCGCCATTCTCTTTTGATAACCAATCTCAATATTTGCCTGTAACAAAAAGTGTAAAAGTAAGCGGCAATAAGTTGTCATTCTCATTTCCGCCGCATTCATTTACACAGATAAAAGTGGGTGTAACCGTGAAATAATTAAAGCGTCTTACATTATGAAATCCAATCTTATTAACGATTATTTTTCTTGCCACGGTTATAATGCTTTCCGCCCGGGACTGAGCCGCGATGAAGCGTCTATGATCATTAAAAAGAACATGAAATATCAAATAGTTGTTGATTACGATATTTATTGTAGTGATCCTGAATCGGCAAAAAAAATAATTGATGCGGCCTGGAAGAAGCAGCATTGGTAAAGGTACAACGTACTCAAAAGCCTGTAGATGCGGGCAAGCTTTTCGACAATGCAGTTAAAAATACTCCAAAGGGTAGTAATCCCTTTACCACTTTATCATATAAAGAGTCCAAAAGAAAGAAGCGCTCCTACTCTACAGAATTTAACCGGGCATACCTAACCGGACTTCTTCCTGATTCAATATCCAAACAAATTCCTCCCGGTACATCAGGCTCATCGCGAAAGCTCTTCCAATGCATATTTTAATTTCAGGGGTATATGACGGTCTCCCATAATCGGGTTGTATGCAAGGCTGCGCAGGTTCTCAACATTCGAATTAATACTACAAAAACTTTATTTGAAATTACTGTTCTTTTGTAGAAGCGTTACGGTTAGTTGTTTTAATTCAAAAATCTTCAATCATGATTAGCAAACAAAACTTTTCCACGTACAACAGGCGAAACAAATTTACAAACTATTTGAACCCTGGGTTAATAGACAGGCCTAACGCCCGGTCCCATGCCTTGCTCCTGATTATGATATTGTTTCCCGATACTCGATAGTAGAGACACAATTGTCAAGCATCAGCTACACACAGGTATCACTTCTCCTGATATTTCGATCTTTTTATAAAACCAACTCTTTTTTTTTATCTACTTAAAAATATTTTTATGAACGATCATACCAGCAACTTAAAAGATATGCGCAACAAAATGAGCCGTAGGAATTGGTTAAGCGATTCCGCTATTGTAGCTACAGGCACTATTCTATTGCCATCGCTTATTACCGGATGCCGTAAGGATGCCTGGGGTATTTTTCATGGGGATGGTGGCCATGGCGGCGGAGGCCTTGGGGATGTACCATTAACACCAGAGCAGCTGAAGGCGGCGGCGGATAATTTAAACCGGATGCGTGCGTTGTTAAACGATTTATACCAAAATTCTTTTGATTATGATGAAACAGTATTTCTTGCTTTAGCATCGACCAGACAGAATACGAGCTGGGCGAACTTTCTTGTCGACATCATTATTGACATAGCTGCAGTTGCGGCATCAACAGCGCTTGCTGCTACGGGCAACCCTGAGTTCATTCCATCAATTGTATGTTTATCCGCGTTCCTGCACGATTGGGGTATTGGGAAGGATAGACCGGAAGATTTAACCACGTTAGACGGTTTTTTTACAGAATATCAGGGTGGGCAGTTAGCAATGAAACAAGCAATAGATCAACACCTGGGTCATCTAACAGACGTTGGCACTAACAATGACTACGCTAATTTACAAGCGGCGTGGAAAGACCCTATTGTATTTAATAACAAGCCCTATACCCTCGCGGATCTGGCCAACACTTATTTTCCCGAAAAAACCAATAACGCTGATGACTACTACAGCATATATGATCCCATGTACGATCATCATAAAAAGTCAGTTTGGAATTTGGCGATAATGAAATGTTGTTTGTATTACCGAAATTGGCCCCGGTATATACAAACACTGACAGTGCCGGGTGGGGTTCTTCTTGATTGGGCTCGAAACACATTTTATCCGGCGAGCAAAGGGGCTTATTTACGAGCCGTGTATTGGGAGAAACATATCGACGTCAATCCCAATACGATCGAATGGGAAATAGATGAATATTGGTTGGGAATCGATGGTAATCAATTCCCGGATGATGCAAGTAATATATTATTTAAGGACGATACTCCTGGTCACATAATTAACCCCGACGGTTTGTTTAACCGCAGTTATGTATTTGAACAATTTAGCCTTAGAAAATTTGAGTTTCCCTATGGACACGAATTGGGAGATGACCTGACTGGTAATATAAATGCAGCGGCAGATGACTTCAACTTTACAGGCGGGTTCTTCCCACAATTAATTCATTTATAATACAGGAGATCCATCTGTTAATCCGGGGAAGCCGGGAAATTTTTTCCGCCAACCGATTTTTATAAAGCTAAAATAATTTATACACGAAACTATTTTCTTACTATTTAAACAATTTTATTATGAATGATCCAGGTAAAAATGCAAAAGAAAAAATAACTAACAAATTAACCCGAAGGAAAGTATTACGTGATTCAGCCATTACCGCGGCCGGTATGATTTTACTGCCATCACTTATTACCGGGTGTACCAAGGAGCAGTGGGATATGATTCATGGGCACGGTAAGACACCCGATCCTGACCCCGGATGGATAGGTGGATTCGCCCAGTCAAATCCCGCTTTTGCCTATCCGAATCCGGATCTTTCCTCATTGCCATTGCTGGATAACATGGCCAACATTGATCTGCTCGAACGCCAGCAGGCAGCGAAATGGCCCGAGTTTAGTTGGGAGACCGAAATGGGCGAATCAAATCCCAGGAGGTGTTTCCAGATGTTCGCTACCGACATTTCCAGGGTCGGGTACACTAAAACCGGGAGAATATATTCCATTATTTGTCCCCAGCAAGGTGCTTGTTCTGATGTGTATGGTTGCATGAATGTAGAAGTTTCCGTTACCGGGCAAAGGGGCTGGGTGGACGAGGCTAGTAAACTGCTTGCGGCTGATATGACTGTTGAAGCTAAGATTTGGTTTAGTAATAGCGGGCTTCAAAATCAGACCATTCAGGAGTTGTTGGAAGCTTTTACAAGTAAGAGCCTCCCCTTTCCCTCCACTAAAGCAAATGCAATCAGGATCGGTACCCATCGGCCTGGAAATCCCGACCAGCCTATTTTTCCCCTGCGGAGTGGCGTAACCAAACGTTTTATAAGTCCTGGCTTTTCCATTCACGAGGAAGCCTGGTCAGTTGCAAATATCGACGTGGAGATCGGAGCAATCAAAAAGACAGGTATTACTCACGTCGATGATTTTAACGAGCTTGTCATTGAGTTTTTCAACCTGGCTTCTGGTAACCTGCTGCAGCAAGGAAACGTGCTGTCCTGGAACGTATGGTTAGATTCGCCCGATGTGGTAGACCAGGTGGAATGGAGGGAACATGCTGAGAAGTGGCGGGAATCCATCGATGTGGAACATGACCATGGTGCCGGATCAATTGCAAAGTATTTTGATGGTACCCCTTTTGATCCCGTAGAGTCGTTAATAGAACAGAAGATCAAGGATATTATTGCCTGGATAAAGGCTAACCTTTAACCTTTGCAGCCAGGGGTAGCATGCGTCCTGAATCTTTATCAAATAACCGGGGTATCCCTGAAAATGAAAAAAAATAATTTGGGTTTTGATGGGGGTAAAGGCAATGCTGCCGTTTTTTTTGATAACTCGGTATTGGTCTATTTTTTCCGCATCTTTTTTTAAGTTGTTTTCATAATTTTTAACGACAGGACATAATACTGCCACAACTTTGTTCCTGGTGGGCTTTCTATGCTATTAATTTTAATTGTTTGATTGTTTTGTTCCTCCTTATCCCCTTCACATTTTTCTTTTGCAAATTTAATTTACAAAAGTCATGTGAAGATATCTAAAAAAGACGTGTTACATGATTTGAGATAGAGTAAAAAATAGAGTAAAAAATAAAAACCCGCGTCCAGCGCGGGTTACAATAGAAATGAAAGCGGACCGGACGGCACTTGAGTCCATGATCATTTATTATTCTTTTGATCTAAATGAAGTTAGAAACTTAGTTATTTCACGCTTTTGTCCACTTTCAAAGCTATCCGGTAAATTTGAGTGGTTTTGATGGATGAATGCCCTAACTGCTCTGAGATCATCTCAATTGAAACACCTGCACGTTTTAAAACTGTAGAAAATGAATGCCGGTCAAAATTTGTAGTGGGTACTCTATCGGGTTTGTAAATGCAATTGAGAAACTGCAACCATTTCTTTCAATTTCTAAATGCTTGTATATTATCCAGGTAGATTACAGAATAAAGAGTATTTATTCTGGCGAAGAATAAAGAATTGACATCACTCTTTTTTCAACCTTTGTATTGTTCGCGCGGTCCGTATCAATTGCTAAAGTCAGAAGTTGAAAACCTTAAAGTATATCTTATATCCGGATATCCGGATAAATCATTGTGGAAGAGTTGCGATACGTGCATCGTACCTTTGATGTGACCATTGAATACTGCCTGGTAATAGTTCATAGTTAAAGATTTAAGATCACCAATTAACACCAATCTATATTT
>JBDTZL010000230.1:0-76246 GCA_040005125.1 Ginsengibacter sp. | reverse complement strand
GATTATGCTCAACGAACCATCTATGGGAATTACACAGGCAGTCGAAAAAATATGACAGATATGTTAGCCTTTTCGGCAAAGCATAATATCGAAAGCAATGTGGATGTTTTGCCATTCTCTAAAATGAACGAAGCAATAGAAATGGTTAAAACGGGGAAAGTATTAAAGAGATTAGTTTTGGAAAACCAATTATGAAAATGCAATCAAAAGAGAAAATAATAGAATGCTACAATAAGGTAGCTGACGATTACGTATGTTGATTTAAAAAAAATTATTTTGTTCATAGCTGTTGAGGTTTTTATAATGAAATTAAAAGTTTTTGTAGCGACATACTGACTACTTTTTAAACTGCGTCATCAGTTATTTAGGTTACATGGAGACTTTGGCGATATGGCGGTGCGACGAATATATTCTCAGTTTTTTGTTCGCAAATCGGCTTCAGTTCCAGCAAAGTGTGTCACGAGAAACAAGAGAGTTGAAACTTGTTTCGTAATTGTATAAATGATGGCAGATGGCCTGCCGTACATGCCCGTAGGGGGAAAAAGGAAATTGTTATGTCTTTTCAAACGCATTTTCCAATGACTTCTCATTGTGCCCTTCATACTTAAGAAGCGTTCTTAGATCAGAATGCTGCGTGATTTTTTGAATCATTGTTAGTGGTACACCCTTTTCAATCATGACTGTTACAAAAGATCGTCTTGCCATGTGGGAGGACATAAATTCAAACCTGGGATACCTCATTTCAACTTCCTTTACCCCACTAAACCTAATAATCCGAACAATGCTACCTATACCGGACAGTTTTCCTATTTCTTTTAAGTAGTCATTAAATTTTTGATTTGATATCGCCGGCAATTTATAATTATACTTTTCAAGAATCGGTAGTGCATTCGATATAAATCCATTAAAAGGTATCACTACTCTTTTCTTTGTTTTAAACGAAATGAAACTCCATTTTGATCCCCTGAGCTCCTGTTTGTCAAAATGCATTATATCCGAGAAGCGCTGTCCGGTAAAGCAGCCAAAGCAAAATACATCACGAACACGTTCGAGGCGATCAATATTTTTAAAATCAAATCTATAGATCTGGAATAATTCTTCTTCAGTTAATGCAACGATTTCGTTTTTTGCTTTCTTTTTAATTTTTGTTTTAGCCCTGGCGAAAGTATCACGAGGTGAAATATATCCTTCATCAAAGCACCATTGAAGGAAAGTCTTAAGTGTTGCAGAATATTTGTAAATAGTATCATTTAGCAATCCACGTTCTTTGTTGAATGGATTTTTCTTATTAACTAAAAAGCGTTCATATTCATTAAAGAATGATTGATTGAAATCATTGAATGATAGTAATACCTTTTTATAAATCTGAAAGTCCCAAAGGCTTTTAAAAATTGTACGGTATTCTTTCAAAGTGCCTCCCGTTAAAATTCCATTTTTTCTTTCTAAAAACTTCAATGTGGCTTTTTCTAAGTTACTATCAGAAATAATCTTTTCTCCGACAACACAATTTTTAAGGAGGGCTTTGACTTCTTCTTCATTGATAAATTTCTTTTCTTCTTTTAATTTACTGAAGTTTTTCAGAACTTTGAGAGCCAGGTCGTTTAATTCGTTATTTAATTCCAGGCTTCCCCGTATTGAAGAACGATACCTACAATTTTTGAAATCCCACTGGTTACCTGATGCTTTGAAGGAGGTTTAGATCTTTAAACGATTCCCCTTTTCATGATTAAAGAATAGATAGATTGAATTAGGTCTTGAGTTAAGAATAGTTTTTGGATATGGGTTCCCTGCCAGGTTACTTTCCCGCATTATTTCTTCAATTTCTTTTTTAGAAACCTCTGGATTAAAAGGTTTGTCAAGATAAAAATTTATATATCCCATGAATTAAAAATACAAAAATTTCGGACAGATTTCGGACGGATCTGCTTAACTTTTTACAACACGTAGTTTATCTGATTTAACTATTAGGTTATGATAGTATTGATAATTAAATATTTATGGATTAAATCTTATTAAAATTAATTTAGACAAAACAACGTGTTCGAATCTTGCCGCCCCGACAAAGAGGATAAAACGGATTGATTTCCATTTTGTCCTTTTTTATTTCCACCTAAATTGATGTCTATCATATAAATATATTTGACAGCTTCATTTACTCTGGCAGTTCAAAGTGAACTATTTTCAAAATGTAATTTTTCAGGGACCATCGAACTAATGACTTGCCGTTTCTTTTCTATATCTACGGTCTCATAGATATAATCCGGCAATAAAAGAATGTCAATCCCTTTATCCAGCAGGCTATCGGGCAAACCAAAGAGCAACCGCTTGCCTTATTGACTGTTCATTAGGTTCGCTGTCAGAAGCCCAGGCGATAAACCCATCAGGGCGTATCAGTACGGCGCTCAAGCCTAATTGTTCTTTCGCCCGGCCCGAAACATACTTCATTTGATCGCCATATTCACTCGCCAAAGTTTTTAGTGAAGCATTCATACCGAAGTCAAGCAGCATTCCCTGGCCATCGTGCATTAGCTCGCCAATCCCCGTACCGCCTTCCAACTCAAAGTTGGGAACGCTGTAGCCTGCTAAAGGGTGGTCGCCACCAAGATTGTAATGTGTATTGACACTCCACACCCGTCCTGCAAAATAGGTGGCACCATTGTGCGTCTCCATAACTTCGCGGATAATCGCGTTCAGCGCACGGGCAGTTGGGTCAGGTTTCATGATTGCAACCTGGGCTCGTGACCAATCCAGCACCTGTGCACCTATCGGGTGCCGTTCTGTATAATAACTGTCCAACAAGCCTTCCGGAGCTTTTTCCTGGATGGTTGCGGCGAGCTTCCAGCCAAGGTTCATGGCATCGCCCAGGCCGAGATTAAGCCCCTGGCCTCCCAACGGCGCGTGAATGTGCGCGGCATCGCCGGCTAACAGTATCCGTCCTTTGCGGTAGGTTGTGGCCTGCCGCGCCCGGTCAGTCCAGGTGGTTGCGAAATGCAGGGCGCTGATAGTAACGTCGGTGTTCGAGATGCGGCGTAGAACCTCCTGCACGTGTTCAAGCGTGATTGGCTTTTCCGAACTATGAGATGCCCCGGCATCAAAATCCTGTATTATTACATAACCTGGCTGCGATTGCAAGTACATACCTGTTAGTGTTACGTTTCGGCCCGGGCTGAGCTTCTCCGGGTCGGCAATGTCAATCCGGGTAGAGTAGCCGGTAAATTCCGGCTCCGTACCAGCGAATTCAAAACCGCCTGCCTTGCGAACAACACTACGGCTTCCATCACAACCCACGAGCCATTTACTTTTAAAAGATTGATCGCCTGACTGAACAGTTACCCTATCCCCGGTTTGATGAAACCCGGTAATGGCAAACCCGCGCTTAATCTCTACGCCCAAGGCTTCTGCGCGGCGGGCCAGCACCCTTTCAAGCTCCTCCATTTCAGAAATCAAACTGGTTTCAGTTGAGCTTGGCAGGCGATACTTCCACTGCGAGGTGTCAATATCGCCCTCATGAAATGGAATACCGGCGAAGTGTCCAACCTGACGACGTGACCCTTGTCCGGCATTTTGGTGGGGGTTTTTAAGACGTTTGTGTATCTCAAGTTCTTTTAGCAATCCACGGCGGTAAAGCGCTTCAATAGTAGGCACCGAGAGTCCCCGTATCCCGAATGGAACTTGCTTCAATGGCGAGTGCGGATCCTCCACCTTTTCCAGTATCAGGACTGAACATTTGGCCAGCGCCAGTTCACAGGCGAGGAACAGGCCTACAGGCCCTGCGCCGGAAATGATTACATCGTGAATAGAATGATTTTGTGTGGATTTCTTGCTTTCAAGTGTAGCTTTCATGTAGAATGATTGAAACACAAAATTATAGAATGCTCCTGCGTTAGGCTTGTATAAACGCGACAAAATCTTTGCGTACAGCCTGTTTCGCTCTGTTTGCTTTTCGCGCGAATGCCGCTGGCGTAGTGCCGCAGTAGCGCTTGAATTCCCTGCTTAGGTGGGATTGATCCGTATAGCCCAGCTCATGAGCTAAGCCGGCAATGTTGGAATTTGGATAAAGCCATAATTGGTTTCGTACTTGCTCAAAGCGCATCAGGCCGGACACGTCTTTAACAGTATAGCCGGAAGATTGCTTGAACTTCCTTTCCAATGTACGAACAGTCGCATGAGCCGCCGCCGCTACCTGGCTTACCGGCATGGTGCCGTTTGCTTCACTCATAGCAACTCCCGCTTTGAATAGCATACTGTCATTAGCGATCTGCGACCGTGCATTCAGGAAATACTGTTTTACCAGAGCCAGCGCTTCATCTATCCTATCAGCATGGATATACTTATTCAACGTGGATTGAAGCTGGGCGATAGGATGCTTAAATAGGCGCACTCCGTCTTTACCGGACGGCAGTCCGAGGAGATCGAACACGGTCCAGGGGAAGCACCTGATACCAATGATTTCTAAACGGTTTTTCGTGTAAAAGAGAACAGGCTGATTGAGCAGCCCCATCATAAACGGTGAAGGCAATGGCTGCAAGCCTCCATTGTAAGAAATGCTACAGCCGCTTCCGAAATGAAAAATAATTTCAGTGTAGCCATCAGGTACTACTTCAAAACCCGATCGTAGTTCTCCGAAGTCTCTTCTGTTGTACCAAAAGCACTTTATGGTATCCCTTAGCTCTTCAGGAGGTTCAAATTCCTGGTGCTGCATATTGAAAGATAGCATATAGTCCTTTTCTATCTGCTGGTCACGAACCCCTGCTTCTCTTGCTTTTTTTTGTATTTCTCCCGGTTTAATCACGTGTAAATAGCTGATTTAATACAGTTGATCATCTCCTGCATTTAAAAAACAATTATTAGAAGAGCTGCTTAAGTACAAAAACTCACCTAAATTCTTCGCCAACAAAGCCGTTCCTAACGGCTTCCTCACCCGGCTTCTTTTGTCCACTGACTTATTCCCTGGCTTGTTTTTTATAGTCAAATGATTTATCCGGGTAGGCAGGAACTTTGGGGACGGTAACAGGGCTTGCTTTTATCGCTTTCTGAAGGTAGTCTATGGCAAACTCCAGTTGGGCATCTTTACCTTTGTAAGTTTCGTAGGGCAGGTTATCTATTGTTATATCCGGCTCAACACCATGCCCCTCGATCAGCCACTTGTTTTCAGGTCCGAATACGCCGGTTTCGGCGGCGCTGGCAATACCATTGTCTACAAGCCTGTTGTCCATGGACAGCCATATTTCTCCACCCCATGTGCGCATACCGATCACCTTTCCGAGACCCAGTCTTCTAAAACCTTCCGCAATTGCCTCTCCGTCTGAAGAAGTAACCTGGTCGCATAAAATAACCATTGGTCCGCGGAAAGCATACTGCATATTCCAGGTAGGCCCACCCGAACGGCCCTGCCAGTACATCCATGCTTTGCGCATCAGTTTTTCTAAGATCCAGCTATCTATGTTGCCACCAAAATTATGACGTACATCTATGATCAATCCCTGCCGGTTAAAGACCGGGTAGAACTGTTTTACAAAAGCATCCATATCGTTTGCACCCATAGCTTTCAGGTGTACATAACCAATGTTGCTGTTGCTGAGACTATCCACCTTGTTTCTCCTGCTCAATTCCCATTCTTCGTATTTCAGGTTGTATTCGTCCCAGGCAGAAAGTGGACGCACTACCACTTCATAAGGCTTGCTGTTTTTATTTAAAAGGTTCAGCTTTACCGGTATGTTCACTTTGTTGGCAAGCAATTCTGCTATATCTGTCACGCTGTTGGCAGGTACATTGTTTACCGCAGTAATGATATCGCCTTCACTGATGTGGAGCTCCGGTTTTTTAAGCGGCGAGGAGAAGTCAGGATAATCAGGATCGCTTTTATAGATATGCTGAATAACTGCGCCTTTGTCACTTTTCTTCAATAGGGCGCCAAGAAACCCTATTTCTATCTGGTCGGGCGACATTCGTTTATCACCTCCAAAAACAAACGTATGCAATGCAGATAGTTCACCAACCATTTGCGACAGCAGGTCATCCAGGTCATTGCGGTCACTGATTCTCGCCACCAAAGGCTCGTATTGTTTCCTGATCTCTGTCCAGTTGGTATTGTGCAATTTCCTGTCGTAGAAATAATCCCGCATCATACGCCAGGCATCTTCAAACATCTCTTTCCAGTCTTCTGTTGGGTTAATCAGGAAATTCCAGTTATTGAGTACCAGTTTAGTATCATCTACATTTATTTTTTTACCATCTGCATCTGCAATGGCAATAGTTTTATTGGAAAACATCACCAGCAGCTTTTTATTATTTGCCGATAAAGAAAGTCCGTTTACCCCCGACGCAACTTCCACCGGCTCATACTTTTTGCTTTCTTCCGTTTTCAGGGCGTATAATTTGCCACTGCCATCATTGTCTGTTCCTGCTTCTATCCAGTATAAAAAATCATTTGCTACCACAAAGCCGCTAATATTGGCACTCTTTACAGGCACCTTAAAAACAGATTCGGCAGCTTTGCTCCAGTCATATATTCTTAAAGATTTTAAAATTTTCTCCTTTTGTTTTTGTTTCTTTTTTTTACCTGCTTTGGAGGAATCGACCTTTCCTGTAGTGCTATATAACGAATCCGTGAGCCATGAATCCTTTATGAGGAAGGGAAACTTAGCAGTGCTGTCTAATGGGATAGCATAAATATTTGCTGTTTCTGAGTAGTAAGGCTCAGGCTGCCTTGAGCCCCATGGAGAGTTGACCTTAGTATGAAGGTTTCTTTCAGAAATAAAATACAACCAGCTACTATCGGCCGACCAGGAAGGCGTATAACTGTTTAGCCTGCTGGTAGTAATAGGAATTGATGCCATGTTAGTCATATCCACCACATGTATCTGCGCATTCTGGTTTTCAAGGCCTGCAGTATAGGTGAGGAAACGGCTGTTAGGCGACCATGAGAATTCATAATTGCCGGCATATGCACTATCGTAAGTAAATTTAATGGTGCCCGTCTTTACATCAGCCACCCGAAGCACATTGTTCTTGTCGTTATAAGCAATGTATTTCTCGTTTGGAGAAACGGCAAATGCCGAAATAATAGTACTACTGTTTTTTGTTATCTGCGTGGTAGTGCCACTTCCGTCGGCGCTCATCTTCCAAACTTCATATTCACCGCTTTCATCTGATAAAACAGCCAGGTCTTTATTGTTTAGAAAGTGCACTTCTTTAAACCGTACACCACTCTTGCGGCTGACTTCTACCCACCGGTCGCTTTTAGAAGGCGAGACAAATAAACGTCCGCGGCTGATGATGGCTGCATAATTTCCGTTGGGCGAAATGTCGCTGTAAGTGATAGTGTTTATGGGGCTTTTTATCCATTTTGGCTTACGCTGGTCAAAATCCGAAAGCAGGTTGATGTCTAATAGTTCCTCTTTGTTTGAGGCAATATCATACATCCATATATCTGCGCCTTTTTGGTAAACAATTGTAGTGTTGTAGATAGACGGTGTTTGAATATCCCAGCCTTTTGAAAAAGTATGTTGCTTCAGGTCTTTACCGCTTTTATCCATTGACCATAGGTTCATCGTACCGTCCCTGTCTGATAAAAAATAGATCCTGTTATTATAGATCATAGGACGGGTGCTGGTTCCGTCAAAATCAGCAGTCATGTTACTGGCTTCCTGCTTGCCGTCAAACTTCCATACCTGTTCTATAAAGCCGCCTTTATACCTTTTGGTTTTACTGCCCTGGTTGGGGAAACGGGTAAAGTAAAGAATGCCATCATCGTCATAACAACCTTCCGAAGCTTCCCACAAAGGAAGTTGTTCGCTGTTGTGGGTTACGGGGTCAAGTATGGCAAGTTGCGGAGATGGTAACTGGCTATATTTATCAGTACGGTACAATATTTTTCCATCTTTTGTCCAGCCTTCAATCTCAATATCGTAACTGTTATAATCATAAGAAATGCGTTTGGGAACGCCACCCTCAATGGGCATTACATATACTTCTGTTGCCCCCTCATATTGTCCTAAAAAAGCAAGCTGCTTACCATCAGGTGATATGGCAGGGTTAATTTCCAACCCTGAATGGGTAGTCAACCGTGATGCCGACCTGGAAGACAAGTCATACTTCCAGAGATCGCCTTCAGCACTAAAAATTACCGTGTTTTGATGAATACAAGGCGTGCGGTAATAACCTTTTTGCTGTGCAAATAATGCAGCGCATATAAATTCTAACAAAATTGACAGGAGCAGTTTTGGTGGCATAGAAAGATGGTTGAAATGCTGTAGTTAACGCAGCGTTTAGATAATAGAAATAAATATACAACCTTCAGGATTATCTGCCAAGGGCACTTTAAACAAAATCGTCTTTGTCCTGCCAGGGTCTTGTTTAAAATTTTATGTAAGGCAGTTATCCCAGCATTCTGCATACTATGAAGGGTTGCAATAAAGAAGACTGCTTTACTGTATCCGTGACCATTAACAGAGATCAGAACGTACAAGGTCTCATGTATGAGAAAGTGTATAATTTAAAAGGGAGTTACTGGTAAAAGTATAGGCATCTGTAACTTCATCAGGGTGCATAGTTCGCATCTCGTTAATATGAATTTTATTAAAAGCTATAATAAAAGCAAAGACGGTTTTGTTACCCTTGCTGATCATTCTTCGGTTGAAATTTCCAGCCGCCGCAAAGATGATTTTCTTAAAAAACCGGTGGGGTGTGATTTACATATAAACAGGTATGACAGCCTTCCTGGTTAATTGCTTTTTTTGTACTTTTTTTTTGCAAAAGTGATTGCAAGTATCGCTAATAAAAGCCCGCATTATTACGTGAGTTCTTATTTTGCGATGTAAGCTGAAAATATTTTCCCGGGAAACCTTGTTATTCTTCTTTATCCAGATTGGCAAAGAGGTGAAGGGCAATAGACCATCTCGGCCCCTGGATATATTGAATTTTGATTTTGTGATCCTGGCAATCAAGATCCATTTCACCGGGCCTGGAACTCACGTTGTGCAATCCATTATTGCAAAAAAATGACAAAAACATTTTTAGCGCAGAAAACAGGCATAAGACCGCCCAGGAGCAGGGCACATTTTTAGTCAAGAAAAAAGCGGCAGACAGAAAACTGGGGTTTAACCCAATATATTTTTTTATGCTTTTGAGATGTGCCTGCATTTAGAAAAGTATTGTCCCTGCAGATAGATAAGATATCATAGTAATATCAGGAATAACGAAATGTAAGTTCTATCTAATGATAATAATGAAAATGAGTTGATGCATCTATGACTTTTATCTTTTGCTTTTACAGGGAAGGTTTATAGGAGGTACCATAACAGTGTCACATACTGTTTAAAAATATTTTTTCCCCTTTGTATTCCAGAAATCTTTATAAGATATGCCAATTGTGAAGCCTGCATAACTTTCCTTTATGAGGGATTGAGAACCTCTTACGCCATACTCAAACGAAACATTATAGCTCATTGAACTTCTCCTGCTGTTTAAACCGGCGCCCAATGTAAAACCTGCATCGTTAATCTGTTCATTGTTTATTTTCAGGTAAGATTGATTGTAAAAGGCTCCTGCCTGCAGATTAAAAGTTTCATAAGAAATACGCATGTAATCTTTCTGTTTGGAATACTCTACCCCTACAGAATACCGGCTGCTGTTTACCAATGAATAATTATTCCCTCTTACATTAAGTGATGACCAATCCTGGAAACGATAATCCGCAAGGATAGTAAGCTTCTTATTTTTTGTAACTGCGATACCCAGTCCTGTTGAGTTGGGTAACGTAAAAAAATTATTGGTAAGTACTTTGTTTGATAAGGTATCATTCGAATTGTCTTTAACAAGTGCAGTAGTTTGGGCACTTAATGCTGTTTTTGGAGCATACGTTCCACCAAGGGTTACGTCCCATTTTTTTGTAACCGGTATATGATATTGAAATCCAAACTCCATGTACAGGTTCCTTATATAAATACTTTTGTCGGTATACAGGGCTGTGCTGAGGTCGGGGGATATTAATGAATCAAGTTGTGTTAATGAGCCTCCAAGGAACGAGGTATTAACACCTATGGAAAAATTTTTGGTTATCCTGAAACCGTTGTCAAAATAATACCGGTTAATGCCACCGCTGCCATCATATTGAACAGGCAATGTGCTGTTCGTCCCTTCCAGGCTTTTAGCGCCCGAGAATGCATAATTACTGGTGCTATAGGGCATGAGCCCGATTGAACTGCCCCACCATTTATTAACCCGTATTCCCAGTGAAAGCCTCTCAACGCTAAAATCCTTTCCAGTAAGATTTGTTGTAAGGCCATTGCCTGAATAGGTTACTAATTTACCGCGGGCTGAAAGTTCTACAAGGAATAGCTGGCTTTGAAGCTCGCTTATAGCTGCGGGGTTATTTAAGATAATATAAGTATTGTTACGATAGGCAATTCCGGTGTTGGCCATTCCTGACGTACGGTTAAAGTATGAACTTTCTATATCCCCGATGCCTATTATGGAATAAGGAGAACTTACGTTTTGAGCAGATGTCTTTGAGGAAGCAAATAAAATAATCAAAGCTGCAAAAAAGTGATACTTCTTAATAAATAAATTATGGGTTAACAGATACATAATAAAGTTTTAATTGTATTGAGCCCTGGGTATTTTTTTGATCTCCAATAATAACCCTGTTGAAGCTTGATATAGCCGTAGGGAAAGGTGGTATAAGCAACAATCCATTTTGATTAGCTGCGCCTATTAAAATCTGTTGTTGTAAATAAGCAGTTACATCATAATCATACGATGTGTTCTCATTGTATAGTGCGTCAATTATAAGGCTACCGGTTTGAGCTCCGCCGCCGGTAAAGCCTAAAGGCGCTCCCAATAAATTTGATTGGTCTGTTGTAGCGGCCGAAAGATCGGGCGGCAATGGGGTAACAGCGTTATAGGAACTTTTTAGGGGCCTGATGACAAGCTCAGCTTTTAATATTTTTATAAAATCCGGCCTGAGCAACAAATTCCTTATTGTGGGGAATTTTACCTTAGCCATGAACCCTGTCAAAACTTGTATGTAGGCGCTGTTGCCCAGAGAGGTGGAAACAACTTCTTTAGTCGTGCTGTTAAAACCAGATAATGGAGTTCCCGTTCTATCAGTTTTTACCTGGTTGAATTGTTTGTTGTCACTATTATAAAAAGGAAAATCAAGGAATTTATTTACGGTAAATACGCCTGTTTCATGATAATACATACGCATTACCAGGCTGTCGTGGAAACCATAAATCGCATGCATACCTGCCGTTGATGGCGCTAATTGCAAACCTTTAAAATAAGATAAAAAGTTGGTGGCGGATTGCATTATATAATCCTTCGACTTGTAAAGATCAAACAGGTTGTTGCCCGTTACATCCGATAAGCGGATGGCAACAGTATCGGTATTATTCGGATAAATTAAAGTATTGATGCTGCCTAATGGGTTGGGATCAACATCAAAATCAGTATTGTTATAAAATTGAGCCTGGTATAGGGGAAATGATAAATCAGTTTTTAACTGGTAAACAGATAATTGGGTGTTAAAAGTAGTATCTCCATAATAGGTTTGATTTGGCCGTATGATTAATTTCAATGAATCAAAGGCAGCATTGGTTGCCAGGTCGGCAAGTGCCGGCGGCGCAATTTCAAAAAAAGATTTGGCGGTAATCTTACCAAAAGCGTTATCATTATAGTTACCTGCCAGCGTAACGCCCGACCCTGTAGTTGAAACCGAATCGCTATATACAGTTGAGAGCTGTGCAGTAATTGTATCAACCAGGATAATATTGGAATAGGAATTGTCTACATAAGCTTGTCCGAATTGAATTTTTGTTTTTTCGCAGCTAATCAAAACTACCGGCAACAGTATCAAAAATAGTATGGAGTATTTGAAATAAATGCGTACTATTTTTTTCATACTAAAAATTGATAGTTGCAATATTAGAAAGAGCAGGTGTTAGCATTTTGTTACTATGGCTTAACCATACTTTATCATCTGCAAATAAGCCAAATTTATCTGCTAAATTATTTTGAACAATTTTTATGAAAAAAAAATTAAATAATCATTGAAAGCGTTTGCAGAAGAAAACGGCGGGTTAGTCGATAAAAGCATGTTGCAAAGCCATTTTAACGATTTGTGAGAACAGGGGAAGATTATTTTCGTTGCCAAATAATTTTTGTAAAATGACAACAAAGCAAACGCTACTACTTTTGAGTATCATTTCATCCGGAATTTTATCATGCGGAAAAGGCTCCTCAACCACCACGGTGATCGGTAACTGGGTTAAAAAATCCGATTTTGACGGCGTTGCCCGCAGTGAAGCAGTATCGTTTGTTGTAAATGACACAGCATACATCGGTACAGGCTATGACGGCAGTAACCGGTTGAATGATACATGGCAATATGATGCGGTCAAAAATTTTTGGATACAGAAAGCAGATTTTCCCGGCACACCACGCAGTTCCGCAATCGCATTTGCAGCCTCCGGTAAAGCATATGTAGGCACCGGCTTCGATGGGGTAAACAAATTAAAGGATATGTGGCAATATGATCCCATTGCTAATTCGTGGGTTCAGAAAAATGATTTTGCAGGTACTGGAAGATATGATGCGGTGGGATTTGGGATACTTGATAAAGGCTATATATCAACAGGCTTTGACGGCAATTATTTAAAAGATTTCTGGCAATATGATCCCAGTGATGATTCCTGGACACTGCAACCAGGCTTCGGCGGATCCAAACGCATGGCTGCTGTTGCCTTTGTGTACCAGAATAAGGCTTATATCTGTACGGGGATTGATAATGGAACTGCAGTTAATGATTTCTGGGTTTATGACCCTTCAACGGCTGGCTGGACGGAAAAGCGGCAAATCGCTAATATAAGTACAGATACTTATGACGATGCTTACACTGATATTACCCGCTCCAACGCGGTAGCTTTTTTAGTTGGTGACAAAGCATACCTGACAACCGGTGAAAATCCCGGCTTACTCGCGACTACATGGGAGTATGATTTTGTAAATGACGTTTGGACAAGCAAACAGGCCTTTGAAGGCGCGGCCAGGACTGGCGCAGTAGCTTTCAGCATAAGCCTCGGTGGATTTATTGTTACCGGCAGGAGCAGCACCGCGCCTTTTGATGATCTCAGGCAATTTTTTCCAGACCAGACATATAATGCGAATGATTAAAAGAAGACCTCTTTTTATAATAGCTTGTACACTTTTTGTTTTCACAATCATTGCTTTTTCGGTGAAAACTTCTACAAGCGCCAGGGATGGAATGCTCCAGGTGGAATCTGTACCACTGCACAATGCTTCAGGCTGGGGTTATGACATCCTCGTGGATCATAAAATTTTTATTCACCAGGAAGATATACCTGCTGTAGCTGGTAAAAAAGGATTTTTAACCAAAGAAGATGCGATGAAAACTGCCGGATTAGCTGTCGAAAAATTAGTAAAGGGAAAACAGCCCTCTATAACCAAAGATGATCTTGCCGCATTAAAAATTTCTCTTTAATAAAACTGTAGAATGTAAATGCTGTTGTAAGAATTTGATTCAACTTTAACAGCTTGCTTTTACGTTAATATACTTTTACATTATTGTCCGGCTAAAATTGGTTGTATTTCGCAAAACCATTTGTGGCCGTGGGTTCTAAGTACCCTCTCTTCCGGAGAAAGGGTTGGGGGCGAGGTCAGGCCAGCCGGACAACATTGATACTTTTTTATTTAGCCTTCATCTTCCTTTCAGGCAAGAATATTCTCAATTTTAATTTCTCGATTCAGTTTGCCGCTTATAGCAATAGGTATGGCCGCACATATTTTATTTATGAAGACAACACCGGGGGCCCGATGGAAAATTTTATGGCAATGTCAATGGAATGCAATACGGGGTTGAGGATCAAAACGCAGCCTTGTATTCCGATTGTTGGAAAAATTATCTGGCAGCGTTAGTGGTTAATAAAATATCAGGCAATGAAGAATTATGGGGAATCAATTTATCTGCATTCAATGATTTTTGAAGCGCGGGTCTTTTACTGGTTGCAGTTAATGATGGATAAAGGGGTGATGTATACCCTGCAAGATTATGGTAGATAAATATTTTGCAGGGGTGTAAAACCAAAACGTATAAATTTAATAAAGACACTTTTATAGTTGCATTGCAGAATATATATAATAAGATCGTAAAATTATTTTTGCACCTTTAATATTACTTCTTCAAAGTAAAGTGGTTTTAGGTGTCAGAAATAGTTTTATAAAACATAAGCAATAATCCGGTATGGATTTTTATAAATAAATATTTTAAAGTGCAAAATTCAGAATAGATATTTAATCGTCATAAATACACTTAATTTAGCATAGATTCTTAAACTAAATGCTAATCATGCAAACCGAAAAAAAATACGAAGAATCTACGTTACTCTCTCTCCTTGCACAAAATAGTGAATATGCTTTCCAACTATTATTTGACCGTTACAGAAATAATATTTATAAAGTAGCCATGATGTATGTGAAGTCACCTGTGATCGCAGAAGAAATAGTACAGGATGTCTTTCTTAAACTCTGGTTTCAACGTAAACATTTAACGGAGATTCGTTCACTGGAATCATGGTTTTTCACACTCACAAAAAATCTCACACTCAACTGCATGAAAAAGATTGCTCATGAGTGGATTGCAAGAGAAAAATGGGTCAAACAAAACGACTTCTCAGAAAATAATACCGATCATAAAATATTGAATACTGAATACCAACAACTTTTTCAAAAAGCTATCATGCAATTATCCCTACAGCAACAACAGGTATATAAGATGGCCAAAGAGCAAGGTCTCTCGTATGATGCTATCAGTGAGAAATTATCTATATCTCCGCTTACTGTGAAAACCCATATGGCAAGAGCGTTGGCGTCGATCCGCTTATTTTTACAACAACATGGCGATCTTTCCGTTCTTCTTATTATAGCAGCTATAAAAAATTATTAGTATTTTTTTTAGCCTTGTACTCCTTTAGCTTTTCCCGGTTGTCTTTAATAGCAGAGATTGCTTTGTCCCCGTCCCGGGATGGTGATCAGCCCGCCATATGCTTAATGAGGAAAAATTTATAAACCTGCTTGAGAAATATACTTCCGATAAAATATTGCCGGAAGAGCGTACTGAATTATTTGCCATCATCGCTTCAGGCATATATGATGCACTGGTATTACAACACATTGAAAACAGCCTCCGGTTTAGAAATATAGAAGGTGTCGATCTTGCGCCTCACAGATCAGCTGATATTTTACATAAGGTTCTTTCTTCTGAAAAGCAAAACTCAAAACTCATCTCTAAGCCATCTGCGAAAATAAAGATAATACGTTGGGCCGCCGCCGCTGCGATTATTGGAGTAATTGCATTTTTTGCATATTTCATAAATAATACAAGTCATACCAACCAGCTTTCAAATGTGGTGTTCGCAAAAGATATGTTGGAAAGAGATAATGTATCGGAACAGCCATTAAAAATTGAAATGGAAGAGGGAAGCATTATCACGCTGCAACCGGGGTCTTTCATTCATTATCCTGCTCATTTTTTACCTGGTAAAAGGGAAATATTTCTCACAGGGGAAGCTTTTTTCGAGGTCAGTAAAAATGCCAGCCGCCCCTTTTTTGTATACGATAAAAACATTGTAACACATGTGTTGGGCACAAGTTTTAATATTAAGATGAATAATGAAACGAAGCAGGTGGAAGTATCTGTAAGATCAGGTAAGGTTGAAGTATATGAAAATCAATCATTGGAGAAGACCGGTATCAGTAAGAAAAATAACGGCGTAATTCTGTTGTCCAATCAAAAAGTAATTTATGATCAGAACACCCGGCAATTTGTTCCGTCATTGGTAGATGTTCCCCTTCCCATTATAAATGAATCCGGCGGAGACCAGGCCCCGGCCCAAAATTTTGTATTTCAGGAAACACCCCTGGAAACAGTATTTACATCTTTGGAAAAATGTTATGGAATTGAGATAGTGGTTGAAAACGAAAATATATATAAATGCCTGTTTACAGGCGATGTTAGCCGCCAGGAACTTTACACCCGACTGGATATTATTTGCCAGGCTGTGCAGGCTTCTTATGAAGTAAAGGAGACAAAGATTTTAATTAAAGGAAAAGGATGTAACTAATAAATGAGAAAATATTAATCACCAAAAACCTTCTATGATGATAAAATTATTAAAAATCTGAATCCTGGGGCTGATAAAGAAACTGGCAACGTGAAGCATTGCCAGCTTTGTAATAAAACCTTATTCAGGATCAATTTTGTCCGAATTATATTTAACCAACGAACAAAACTTATCTAAATTATGAAAAAAAAGCAACTTTTTGCTACAATCCTGCTTGCAATGAGAATTACGATCGTACAAATAACCCTGGTGTTAATTTTCACATGCTCTTTGTATGCCAATAAAACATCCGGACAGGAGATATTGGATAGAAAAATTTCTCTTTCCGTGCAAAACCTGGAACTGGACAAAGTACTTTTAAAAGTGCAAAATCTCACGGATGTTAAATTTTTATACAGCCCAAATACTATACTGGCTGAGCGGAAGATTTCTTTTTCTGTGGCAGATAAAAAATTGAGAACTTTCATTAATGAGATCCTTGGGCCTTTATCCATTGATTACAAGGTGGTGGAGGACCAGATTTTATTATATCCTGTCCGCAGTAATACCCAGGCTAATATGGATAGCAGTTACCTGGAGAATATAAAGGGAATGCAAATAGCCGGTTTTTTCTTAAATGATAACACCGTAAAAGGAACTGTCACAGATAATAACGGGACTCCTTTGGCAGGGGCAACCGTAATGGTTAAATCAAATAAAAGGATAGTGACCGTTACTGATAATTCCGGTGAATTTATATTGGATATCAGTGCACCGGCTGCGGTACTCGTGATTAGCTACACAGGATTTAAACCACAGGAAATAAGTGTAACAGCCAACCAGGTAGTTTCAGTTAAACTTGCTATTGTTGAGAATAGTTTAAATGAAGTAATTGTAACCGGGTATTCAAAACAATCGAAGCGCGATGTCACCGGTGCAGTATCCACTGTTTCTGCTGATATAATATCTCATACACCTGTTACAGATGTAGGAACAGCATTGGAAGGGCGTGTAGCAGGCGTAAGTGTTGATCAGCAGGGTGATCCTGGCAGCACCGCAAAAGTGCGCATCCGGGGATTCGGAACAAACGGCGATAATGACCCGTTGTATGTTATAGACGGAGTGCAAATGGTAGGTGGCAACAATCTTCTAAATCCGAATGATATAGAATCAATTACAATATTAAAAGATCCATCGATCACTTCATTGTATGGCGCAAGAGGTGGCAACGGAGTTATTGTAATAACTACAAAGTCGGGTAAGATGGGAGCGCCAAGATTGGAATATAGTTCTTACGCAAGTTGGGAAAGCCCGATAAAATATCCGGGTATGTTGACGCCGCAACAATATGCAGATGCTTACTGGGGGTATTTAAAAAATTCAGGGCTTGCGCAAACTGACTCTTATTATGGAAATGGCGCTACTCCTGTGCTTCCTGATTATATTATTGAAAGGCAAAATGGATCCCAGTTAGCTGTGCCGGAAGGTGGCCCCGCAGCAAATCCGGCATTATATAATTTGTCAAGCTACAGGATATTAAAGACCAACAAACAAGGCACAGATTGGTTCAGGGCTGTTTTGGGACAGGCATTCAGCCAAAATCACCAGCTTAATTTGAGCGGAGCAACCGATAAAAGCAATTATGCCCTCACATTTAATTATTTCAACAACAAAGGGATTTTGCTCGGCACATTTTTTAAACGCTATTCATTAAGAGTAAATACAGAATTCAAACCTTCAAAGTGGTTGAAAGTAGGGGAGAATGCTGAATTCTCATACAGCGAGGGGAGCAGTGTTGGTAATCATAACCCACAAGGGTTTTTTGCTGATCTGTACCAAAGAAGCCCTTTGATTCCTATATATGACATCGCTGGAAATTATTCGGGGCCAAAAGGCATTACGAATAGTTTGGCATTTCATCCCGGCGGAAATAATCCTGTCTTTGGACAAATCAACAATTCTGAAAGAAGCGCCAACGGTTACAATGCAGGAATTATCGGCTCGGCCTACGCAGATGTAGAACCCATTAAAGGATTGGTATTTGAGACCAAAATAGGTGTGCAGTTTTATTCCAACAGCTATCATTTTTTCTCGGATACCATACCTCAAAATGTTTTTTCGGCGCCTTACAATTCTCTCACTGAAGGTAGTGGCTGGAGTAGCGACTGGCGGTGGACCAACAAAATTTCCTATGATGTGCGCATACACCAGGTTCACAAGATCAGTGCTTTTGTGGCCTATGAATCCAATCATAGTGTTTATCGTAACAGCAGCGCCTCTACACCCAACCTTCCTTATACAATCCCCTCTTACCAATATCTTAGCAATGGAGCGCCCGTCGATACAACCGGGGGTATATTCAATGCTGTTTCGGGTGGTGGCGATGCCGGCTCAAATTTATCCACGTTTGGGAATATAAATTATTCCTTGCTTGACAAATATCTCTTAAGTTTTGTATACAGGCACGATGGCTCATCAGTTTTTGGGCCACAGGACAGGTACGGTGATTTCTTTTCTTACAGCGGGGGATGGCGCATTTCAGATGAAAAATTTATGAAAGGACTTAAATTTATCAATGATTTTAAGATCAGGGCAGCCAGGGGAGAAAATGGTAATAATGCCATTCCCTCAGGGCTTTTCGAAAATCAATATAATACCAATACATACGTAAGCAGCTATGATTTAAACGGGTCAAATAATTCCGCTTTAATCGGCGTCGGATTGTACCAGTTAGGCAATCCGTTTATACATTGGGAAAAAAATATCACCACCAACGTAGGATTTGACGCTACACTTTTTAAGAATCGTTTAACCGCATCGTTTAGCTGGTTTGACAGGCAAACAAAAGATCTGTTGGCTGTCGTGCCTATATCGGGTTTGCAAGGTGATGCGCTGGCTCCTTACGTAAACATTATGAGGTTTTCAAATAAGGGATATGAATTGGAACTCGGTTATCACGACAGGCTTGGAAATGTAAAATATGATATGGACTTTAATATTTCTACATACCGCAATAAAGTGATGTTTATAGCCGGGGATTCAACCGATCACCTGGACGGCGATTCATACAATCCTACACATTTTTCATTAACCCGGAGTGTAGTAGGCAGGCCAGTTTCAAGTTTTTACGGACTGGTACAGCTTGGTATATTTCAAAGCGGGGATGAATATACAAAGTACGGCGTTACCGAACCGGGCCTTACTGCCGATAATGCAGCAGGGCATTTTAAATTTGCAGACATCAACAATGATGGTAAAATTGATGATAATGACCGGACATTTATTGGCAGCCCTCATCCGAAATTTTCTTATGGGTATAACCTCAATGTTTCTTACAAAAATTTAGATATAAGCGTATTTGTACAAGGCGTGGCGGGGAATAAAATATTTAATTACTGGCGTCAGTTTTCCGTATGGCCCGGCGCTTTGGGTAAAGGAAGTGAAGATACATGGAGTACTACCAATACTTCTGCAAAATTGCCGATATGGTCGAGTACTACCAGTGATGATTTAAACCCCTCCAGCTTTTTTGTTGAGGACGGCTCTTATGTAAGAATCAAAAGCCTGCAATTGGGGTATACCTTTCCTAAAAACAAAGCCTTTAGCAGGCTGCGTGTTTATGTACAGGGATATAACCTGGCAACATTTACAAAATATTCCGGCATTGATCCGGAAATAAGTAATGGAAGCCCTACCAACTATGGTATTGATTTAGGCGGAAATTATCCTATACCTCAAAAGATATTAGTCGGATTAAATTTTGGTCTGTAAAATTTACAATTAAAAAAATTATATGAAAACGTTATTATTTATATTCCTGGCAGGCTTGATGTTCACCTCGTGTAAAAAAAGTTTTCTGACCCTTGAAGCCCCGGGTGTGGTTACCGTAGATGCTCTTGCCAATAAAAATGGTGTTCAGCAATTATTGGTTGGCACCTATCATGATGTTACAGGTTTAACGATTCACTCAGGCTGGTGGAGCACTTCCGGTACCAACTGGGTGTATGGTGATATAACGTCGGGCGATGCATACAGGGGTGGTGGCAATGATGCAAATGACGGAGTGGTCATCGAGCATTTTCAAACATTGCCCGCCACAGGTTACCTGGCCGACAAATGGCGTTCTGATTACGACGGTGTTGCAAGAAGTAACGCGGTTATCCTGGCAGTCAATGCCGCAAAAGATATGAGTGAAGATGAAAAAACAATAGCTATTGCTGAAGCCCGTTTTCTTCGTGGCCATTTTCATTTTGATGCAAAAAAGGTATGGAACATGGTACCATTTATTGATGAAACAGTAACAGATTTTAAAGTCTCTAATACGGAGGATATCTGGCCGAAAATTGAGGCTGACTTCCGGTTTGCTTTAAATAACCTTCCCGCTGTACGGCCATTGAAAGGGCAGGCTAATAAATGGGCGGCTGCTTGTTATATAGCAAAATGCTATATGTTTGAGAAAAATTTTGCCGCAGCAAAAGCACTGCTTGATTCTATCATTCCTGCGGCTTACGGTGGCCATGGCGCCGGAGTCAATTCACAAGGTAAATCGTATGCTCTGGCGGCCAATTTTGACGATAACTTTAACGCTGCTTCTGAAAATAATGAGGAGCAGGTTTTTCAAATTCAGTTTTCAGTTAATGATGGTTCCAGCGGCGGTAATGAAAATATTGGTGAATCGGCTAATACACCCGCGTTTTACCCTTTAAGCAGTTTTTATACAACATGGAAACAGCCCAGCTTTAACCTGGTAAATGCTTTTAAAACAGATGCGGATGGATTGCCTATGCTGACTTCCTTTAACGATGAAAATATGACAAATGACGAGGATGTGGCGGGAGATGACTATACATATTCCACTTACCAGGGCACTGTTGATCCCAGGCTGGATTGGACCGTAGGCCGCAGGGGTGTTCCTTATTTAGATTGGGCATCCCCAAGTTATTTTGGTGCAAATGCGACAGGCTATTCTTCCTACCCAAGTTCTGATCCTAATTTTGGCTGGATAAATGACCGCACTTTTGGCGGACCTTATTCGCCTGTTAAAAATAATTACCGGGCAAGCCAGGTTGGTCTTTACAGCGATAATTATGCGCAGGGTTATTTATTGGGGAGCGCTGTTAATTACAGCATTATCCGCTTTGCGGATGTGTTGTTGTGGGCAGCTGAATGTGAAGTAGAAACAGGTACTCTCGACAAAGCAAGAACCCTGGTAAACTATGTACGTAACAGGGCTATGACTGGTCGCCAGGTGGAAGTAGCTTATGATTATATCGGTAATTATCTCCCCTCTGCCAATTATAATGTTGGGTTGTATAACGACCCGTGGACCGACCAGGCAACCGCAAGAGATGCCGTTCGGTTTGAAAGAAGGTTAGAGCTTGCATTGGAAGGGCATCGCTTTTTCGATTTGGTTCGCTGGGGCATTGCCGGAGATTATATCAATGAATACCTGGTGGCAGAAAAGTCACGGCTTCCAAATGATTTAACGGGGGTTACTTTTACAAAAGGTAAAAATGAATATTTTCCCATTCCTCAAAGCGAAATTGATTTGGATAAAAATCTGAAACAAAATCCGGGTTACTAATTATTTTTGAGGAAGGGATAAATTGAATTTTCTCTCCTCATCAATTTTTATACAAGAAATGTGCGATTAAGAAATCATGTTTTTTTCAAATTTATTTTCTTTGTTATTGCAATAACCAATATAAATTTTTGTGCAAATAAAAACTCTTTGTATGGGCCATCACTTGTAGGAAATAAAACATATTATTTCAGCGCAAGGGGCAATGATAATGGCGATGGGTCCATCATGAAGCCTTTTAGAACCATCAATAAATTAAACCAGCTTCGTTTACAGGCCGGCAATGCAGTATATCTTCATGGTAGCGATACTTTTGATGGCAGCATTCTCATAGATGCTTCAAAATCCGGAACGAAGAGCCAGCCAATTGTAATTAGAACTTACGGTAAAGGAAATGCAGTAATTAATTCTGAAAATGAAACTGCACTTACTATTGATAGGAGTAAATACATTCACATCTCAAATTTGAGTTTTACAGGCTCCGGCCGTAAAAAAGGAAATACGAAAGATGGGGTTATTATCACTGGAAGCAATCACATTTCTATTGACAGCTCTGACATTTCAGGTTTTCAAAAGGCTGGTTTATTGGTGTACTCGTCGTCGGATATTGCTATCAGCCATGTGCATGCTTATGAGAATGGTTTTGCAGGAATTTCAATTGAGGGTCCATATGGTAAAAAGGATACCAGGGATATTTATATTACTGATTGCCTCGCAGAAAATAACCCCGGCGATCCGTCTAATTTAAATAATCATAGTGGCAATGGAATTGTTGTGGGCCATAGCAGCAAAGTAACCATTGAGTATTGTGTCGCTACAAACAATGGATGGGATATGCCACGTATTGGCAATGGCCCTGTGGGAATCTGGTGTTATGAAGCAGACAGCATCATGATTCAATATTGCATCTCTTATGCCAATAAAACTGCTAAAGGTGCTGATGATGGCGGTGGCTTTGATCTGGATGGAGGTGTTAGCTGGTCAATTATCCAGGACTGCCTTTCTTATAATAACCAGGGCAGTGCATTTGGAATATTTCAGTATGCCGGTGCCAGTCCATGGCATGATAATATTATTCGTAACAACTTCAGTGAAAATGACGGGGCGGTGTCTGCGGCTCATGCTGCGGCGTATATTTGGAATAGCAGCGGTGACGAAGAACAATTTTCAGATTTATCCTTCTATAATAATATTTTGTATAATGCAAAAGGCGCTGCGATTCATTATGCAGATAAACAGAGTAAACGCAAAGGATTTGATTTTCATGATAATATTTTTGTGGCTAAAGACGAAATTATAACAGGAAAAGTATCGGGCGATATTTTTTCCGGTAATACATGGTGGAGCCTGGCAAGTGGATTTAATGTGGACAGTACAAAAGATTTTAAAGCCTGGATTATAAAATCTGGTAAAGAACAAAAGGATGGTAAGATAATTGGGATAAATAATGATCCGCATTTTAAAAATGCAGGCAACACAACATTAACAGATCCTCACCAGTTAAAATCATTGATGAATTACCGGCGTTAAAGCAGGAAGAGACGAAAGTGGAAGATTAATTTATTCAAATAAAGACCTGCCGCATAAAATGAATTTTCAAGTTGAGATATTCTTTTCAAATTAAATAATTTATGAAGCGAAAGGAATTTATTATAAACACGGTTTCATGCGGATTAGCTTTGCATCCGTTTGTAAAAGCAATTAGTAAACCATCCATCCCCTTTTTATCCATAGAAAATTCTAACCTCAGTGGTCCCCGCAAACCCGTGTTTATTTACAACGACTGGTCATCTTATGATGAGTTGTCTGATAATATTCCCCTTACTGAAGAACTTGCCATGAGAGAACTGAATGAAGTATTGCGGCTGAAGAAAAGTGGTGTGCAAATAGATTACTATCTAATGGACGCATTTTGGTTTGATCGTGATGGCGGGTATCGCACATGGCACAAACAACATTGGCCAAATGGCCCGGATAGATGGTTGCAGGCCTGTAAGCAAAATAATATTTTACCAGGCATGTGGTTTTCTACCAATCTCATTTCCGGAGGTGGAAATATTTTTTTAAATATGATTCCTGAATGGCAAGGTTCGCAGGGCACAGATCCTGGAATTTTGTGTTTGTTTGAAGGAGGTTACCTGTCGCATCTTGCAGAAACATTACAGCTATGGTATCATAAAGGTGTTCGCCTTTTCAAATTTGATTTCGCATATTTTGAAGCAGCCACTCCCGGTGCAAAGGCAAAATTTTCAACCGATGAAATACAGGAAAAGAACAAAGTTGCTTTCATGCAGATGTTGCAAAATTTTCGTGCCACAAATAATGATGTGATGATAGTTGGCTACAATGGTTTTGGTGGCGTGCTGGATAATACTTACACGGCATTTGCAAAGACAATCGACCATCGCTGGCTTGATGTTTTCGACACGTTATATAGCGGCGATCCGCGTTTTTCCGATGTCCCCATGATGAACATCTGGCGTTCAGAAGATACTTATCACGATCATCAGAACCGGGAGTTTGAATTTAATGGTTTGCCGTTGCGCCGCATTGATAGCTGCGCTTTTATGAATGGCGTAACCGGCACATGTTACAGTCGTATGATGCATTGCTTTAAAGGAATGCTGATCTTGGACCTGGCACGTGGGGGATGGGTAAATGTGTATCACGGCAACATGGAGTTAATAAATGAGGAAGATGCAAAATGGTTTGCTAAAGTGCAACATTTGTTTCATCATTTGCAAAGCAAAGACAGGATCAGTTCTTTTGGCGGAATACCCGGCATGGCAGAACCATATGGCTTTAAAGCCGAAGATGAAAACGGTATTGTATGTACCGTTGTAAATCCTTCGCAGCAAACGGTGACCTTGCAAATGCCTGTAACAATACCCGGGCAATCAAAACTTTTATATGCAGACGGGGGATTCACGCCGGCAATAAAAAATAATACGATCACTTTAGGTGCTGAGCAATTGGCGGTAGTTGGATTTAATAAATACGCTGATGATACCTATAATTTCGGAAGGGACGAAACTATTCAAATTCCACAAAGTATAAAAAAGGTGGAAGCACAATTTTATGTAACGAAAGATAATATGATTGAATGTGGTATAAATAATTTACCTCCGGCTGATCTCCGCATTATAGTCCAGCAGTTTGGTAGTAACGGAAACCCATATCGCACCTGGGGTGGTGCTCCTCCCAATGGTAAAAAGATGGATACGCTCATTAATATAATGGTAATGCAGGATAACAAGGAAATTGATGTAATAAAAGAATATGATAAGATGATATGGAGCGGATTATCGTGGGCGGCCGTGGAAGTAAAACATTCTTCATTTGATCATTCCACGGCTTTATTCATTCAATGTAGTACAGAAGAAAAAAATCCATTGTCTTTAAAAGCAAGTGTGTATGCAGTGAAATATTGATGCAATGAAATATTAATACAGTAACGAAAAATTTTTTATCAAAATTTCATGAATAACAGTAAATATTTCTTTTGTCTTGTTATAAATTTATTCTTATGCACCAACGTGTTTTCACAATATACTTTTGACAAGGTATTATATGGTGTTGCATATTATTATGAATACATGCCTTATGAAAGATTGGATAAGGATGTACAGATGATGAAGGATTGTGGCATTAGTGTGGTACGTGTTGCCGAGTCAACATGGGGAGTTTGGGAACCGCAGGATGGTGTATTTGATTTTTCAAAATTAGATCGTGTACTGGACGCGATGAATAAAGCGGGCATTAAAGTAATAGTTGGCACCCCTACTTATGCATTTCCCGCCTGGCTTGCAAAAGAACATCCCGAGGTACTTGCCACAACGCCTTATGGAAAAAATAAATATGGTGCCAGGCAAAACATGGATATCGTTAATCCTGTTTTTCGCAGGTATGCTGAAAAGATTATCCGGAAATTAATTTCACACGTAAAAGATAATCCTGCTGTGATTGGCTACCAGGCAGATAATGAAACCAAATTTTATGGAAATACCGGTGATACCGTGCAATCAATGTTTGTACGATATTTAGAAGAAAAATTTACAACAACGGAAAATTTAAACAAGGCATTTGGATTGAACTACTGGAGCAATACTATTAATAACTGGAATGATATGCCCTCAATGGATGGTAATATTAATGCAGGACTGGGCTGCGCATTTTCTGCATTTCAAAGGAAATTAGTTACTGATTATCTCGCATGGCAGGTTTCTATCATCAATGAATATACAAGAGCAGATCAATTTGTTACTCAAAATTTTGATCTTGAATGGCGTGGCTATTCTTATGGGGTACAACCCGATGTTGATCATTTTGCTGCGGCAAAGGCATTCGATATAGCAGGTATTGATATTTATCATGCTACTGCCGACAGGCTTACCGGTTCAGAAATTTCTTTCGGCGGTGATGTGGCACGTTCTTTAAAACAGAAGAATTATCTCGTGATAGAAACACAGGCGCAAAGCATCGCAGGCTCGCAGGAATTACCTTATCCGGGCCAGCTGCGTTTGCAGGCTTACAGTCATTTTGCATCTGGTGCCAATATGGTAGAATACTGGCCATGGCATTCTATTCACAGCAGTGTTGAAACATATTGGAAAGGTATATTGAGCCACGACATGGAAACAAATCCAACCTACTTTGAAGCACAGCAAACAGGTAAAGAACTTAAAGAAATCGGTTCCAGGATTGTCAATCTAAAAAAGAAAAATAAGGTAGCTGTTTTAATCAGCAATGAATCGCTTACTGCACTTAACTGGTTTTCATTTAGCAATAATTTCAATTATAATGATGTCGTGCGCCGGTTATACGATGCCTTGTATAATTTAAATGTTGGTTGTGATTTTGTAAATTCTGAAAGTAAAAATATAGAGAATTATCCACTACTTATCGTTCCTCCCTTATACACAGCGCCGGATAGTTTACTGAAAAGGCTAAACAACTTTGTAAAAAATGGGGGCCACATTGTATATGCATTTAAGAGTGGCTTTTGTAATGAAAACGTGCAGGTACGAAGTGTGAGAATGCCGGGCTTACTAAAAGAAGCCTGCGGATTTTCTTACCAGCAGTTTATTAATATTGATAAGTTGAAATTGAAAGGCGATCCATTTAAAACAGGGGATGAAGAAAACTACGTGCATGACTGGGCTGAATTACTTGTGCCTGGAACGGCTAAAGTTTTGGCCTGGTACGATCATCCGTATTGGGGCAAATATGCCGCCATTACGCAAAATAATTATGGTAAGGGATTGGTTACTTATTTTGGGGCATTTCCATCAAAAGCCATACTGCAAAAATTGTTGGCTGATGCGGTGAAAGAAGCAGGTTTGTGGACAGCAGACCAGCAATTGGTCTTCCCGCTGATTGTAAAAAATGGGGTAAACCAGTATGGCAAAAACATTCATTATTATTTTAATTATTCTAATGAAAAACACACGCTGGCATATCCCTATAAAGTATGCATCAATCTTTTAACCGGCAAAAGCATTGAAGCAAATGAAAAGATAACATTGGATGCATGGAGCTTTGTGGTACTGGAAGAAAAATAATGTGACCAAAGTGGGTATAATTTCCTAAATAAATTAAATTAATATATTTTCCGGACAAAATTGTTTAGAATCCCTAAAACCGCGTGCGGCCACTGGTTCCAAGCTCCCTCTCTCTTGGGAGAGGGGTTGGGGGTGCGGCTTCCGTGCACGAGTTGTGTCCTTTATCCCACAATAAATAATAAAACAAATGCGGTACCTGTCATCATCAATTACATTTTATTTCTTCTTTTTAGCATGCAGCAATGTTAGCATGTGCCAGCAAAAAATAGAAAACAAACTACAACCTGCGCTACCCGGCGAAGTTTTGAAGGATACCGATGGCAAGCCTGTTAATGCGCATGGAGCAGGCATATTATATCATAACGGGACTTACTATATGTTCGGAGAAATTAAGAAAGGTAAAACCTGGTTTGTACCAAATCAAAGTTGGGAAGATTATCGTGTGCCTGCGGGTGGCGTATCATGTTATTCTTCAAAAGATCTGGTAAAATGGAAATATGAAGGGGTTGCTTTATCACCGGTTAAAGGAGATAAAACAAATGACCTAGATACCGGCAAGGTCATTGAACGACCAAAGGTGATCTACAATAAACGCACAAAAAAATTTGTAATGTGGATGCACATAGATGCCAACGATTACAGCTATTCGCAGGCAGGCGTTGCCGTTAGTGATATGCCTGCGGGCCCTTATACCTATTTAGGGAGCGTAAAACCTAACGGGCAAATGGCGCGGGATATGGCACTGTATAAAGACGATGATGAAAAAGCATACCTCATTTATTCATCAGAAAGTAATAAGACCATGCATGTTTGTCTTTTAAGTGCTGATTATCTTTCTCCAACGGCAACCTATAATCGTATAACATCAGCGCATGACAGGGAAGCGCCGGCAGTATTTAAACATAATAGTAAGTATTATTTAATCACATCAGGTTGTACGGGCTGGTCACCCAACCCTGCAACATATGCTGTTGCTGATAGCCTGTTGGGAGAATGGAAGCAATATGGTAATCCGTGCAAGGGGCCAGGTGCAGAAAATACTTTTCAATCGCAAAGCACCTATGTTTTACCTGTGAATGGCCGGAGCAGCACTTTTATTTTTATGGCCGATAAATGGAATAAGCTGGATCTTGAAAGATCAGGATACATCTGGCTGCCTTTAAAAATGGTTGACGGAAAACCTATAATAGAAGCCGTTAAAAAGTAATTTTAATATTATGCAAATAAAAAAGGCTGGCGTAATTTTCTTGATATGCCTATGTTTCCAACAAAAAGCCTTTATGCAGAATGCAATGCGTTCAAAGTTGCAATTTACTTCGATAGAAAAGAACCGCGTTTCTATAGATTCAATGTATTATTACCAGTTTAATGCGATAGATTCATCCGGTAATACATTTTCCTTTTCTGTTGAAGGATTACCATCATGGTTAATTTTCAATGCTGAGGACCATTCTCTTTCCGGCAAGCCTGTAAAACCTGGCCAGTATATGATACATATTGCTGCTTCAACAACAGATACTACAGTTCACCAGCGTTTTATGCTTACTGTTTATAATAGTAAAACCATGAACATTCTTACGCTTGGTAATTCAATAACAAACGGAACTAACAAATACGACAGTTACAGAAGATCATTATGGCAAATGTTACATAAAGGCAATTACAATTTTGATTTGATTGGTTCATGGACGCTACATCACATGGGTGGCGAAGTTCCCGATCCTGATTTTGATATGGATCACGACGGGCACTCGGGATGGAAGGCAAGCGATATATTAAGCCAGCCCGATTGGGATCAACAAAGAGGAAATATTCATGAATGGATCAGGGCTTACAGTCCTGATATAGTATTGATAGAACTCGGCACGAACGAAGTATTTCAATGCATTGCTGTTAAAGATGCCATGGATAATATTTCTTCAATCATTGATATTTTAGGAAAGAAAAATCCGCATGTTAAAATTTTCGTTGCCCGGATACCGCCGTTAGGCGCACAATGGGCCGATAAAAAGCTTTGCGGTAACGATATAACTTATGGTAAAGCAGTGATAAATTTTAATAGGCAGGTTGCAGTCCTGGTTGCTGCGAAAAATACCGACGCTTCGCGGGTGATATTAGTAGATCAATATTCCGGGGTAAATGCAGCAGCGGATATGTACGATGATATTCATCCCAATGAAACCGGTGAAAAAAAGATGGCGGAAAAATGGTATAAGGCCATAAATAAGTATTTGACAAAACTAAAAAATTAAGACATTGCTGATGTACCTGTTTAAGACACCGGCTGTCTGCATACATTGCGGTTGGTGTTCTCACCAAGTGCAGTTTTTGAGAAAGTCACACGGCAGCCGGCCCTTCTCCTTGGAGAGGGGGTTGGGGATGAGGTCTTGCAGAAGCGACCGATGTCGAATATCTAAACTACAACAATGAAAAGAAGAACATTTGTAAAGAATTCAGTACTTACAGGATTAGCTTTATCAGTACAGGATATAATAGCGGCAGCGCCTTTTGATAGAGCCAGTTCCCCATTTTTAAAGATCGTTCCTGATCTTCAATCTCCGCAGTTTAGTTTTTTTGCCATTGATTCTTTGGGAAAAAATAATTTGAAAACTAATATAATTTTACATGAAGATATAAAGCAGGTTTACACAACATCAATTCAAAAAAATAAAACAAGCTACGGGCTTACTTCGCAAACAATACGTGAATTACCCGTTTGGCAGGTAACCACCAAAAGATCATCTTTTACATTGTGCACTAATTTTGATGCTGCACACCAGGAACCTTTTTTGTTCAACATTGAACAGCATGCCAATCATGCTACTTTATTGGGAATGATTAATGGCACAGATGGGGCAGTGTCCCTCCCGGCAATTTTGCATTTTCCCGATATGGGAACACTGCGTGTTACCTGCAACATTCCCGGAATTGCGGTTCAGTATAGTTCTCAAAGATTTATTGAATACCCGTTTGTGAAAATTCGCTTTCCTGCAGCTTCTTTGTCGTTTAAAAAAATAGAATACTATTTTGAAACAGTAACTATTCACCCTGAAGTACGGGGTATAGAAAATGATGAACGCTATGATTGCTTCCGTAAAAATTTTATCAGCATTTTCCAGTTAAATCCGTTGCTTAAAATATTATCAAATAATTCGTCAAGTGATGCGTGTGCATTTACTTTATATAAATATGCCGAAGTTGCAGCATTTACCCCTCCGTTAGTGGACAACTTATCAGCCCTTGATTTGATTCGCATGACACTTGACAGGTATATAAGCGGGCAAAAAGGATATGGAATGCTGGGCTATGATTATGATAAAACCTGGGATATTCCTGAAACGGCAACGACCTGCAATTCACTGGATTCTTATCCCTCGTTACTGATTGCAGCCTGTACTTATGCCATGGCGAATCATGATAAAAAATGGTTTAATGACAACTATGCCACGATAAAATTATGGACGGCGAAAATGCTTACAACAGATAAAGATAATGATGGCTTGCTGGAATTTTGTTTGTCGGGCAACAGCGGAAGCTGGAAAGGTGATAAAACCCAGCGGCCCGCAAATTGGTGGGACACTATTGGCTTCGGCCATAAAGATGCTTATTCGAATGCCCTGGCATATCATGCCTTAAAATTATTACAAAAGGTCAATGACCAATATGGATCGGCAAATGAATCGGTATTTTTTAAAGAAAGAGCAAAGAAAATAAAAGATGTATATACCGATACTTTTTACAACCCGGCAACAGGTGTATTGGCGGGGTGGAAAAGTGAAGATGGTAAATTACATGATTACTATTTTACGTTTGTAAATGGCGTAGCCATCAGCTACGGTTTAATTGAGCCTGCTTTGGCTAACAAGATCATGGATGCCCTGATGCTGAAAATGAAAGCAGTTGGTTTTACCAATTTCGAATTGGGAATGCCCGGTAACCTTATTCCTGTTATACGGTCAGATTATACCGACCTGTTATTAGCAGTTGGGGGTGGCAAGCGTGAAGACAATCTTGATGGATTCCAGATCTATGAAAATGGAGGAGCGACATCGTGCTTTACATGGTTCACCATAAACGCTTTGCAAAAATTGGGAAGAAAGACAGATGCCGGTACAATTTTATTGCCATTGCTTAAGAGTATGTCTGAAGGAAACTTCCAGGGAAGATGTGCCAATGGAAGAACGAAAGACTGGAAAACATGGAATGGTGAATGCTGGGGCTATGAGGGGTTTTTAGTTGATAATTATATGTTTTTACTGGCAGTGATAAATCAACAAAATTGAGAAGAAAAATAATCAAAGTCAACAAGTAAGGTGATTCAACAGGAATGTACCAC
The DNA here is from genome assembly GCA_040005125.1 of Ginsengibacter sp. Classification (GTDB taxonomy): domain Bacteria; phylum Bacteroidota; class Bacteroidia; order Chitinophagales; family Chitinophagaceae; genus Ginsengibacter. The sequence continues at coordinate 44,647 of JBDTZL010000230.1, read as the reverse complement.
ATTCAAATTTCCGCCGTTTTATATAATTCGTTATGGCTGCAATGAAAGCAGCCTCTTCAGAATGCATGAATAAAAATGCCCTATAAAAATATTTATCTACAAGGCATTTTTAGGATAAGGATTGAGTCTGGACTTAGTGTGCTGCGTATTCTTTAAAGGCCTTCATATTTTCCAGGTATTTTTTTAATCGGGTGTTAACAGATGCAAGCTTTATAGCCGTGTGCCGGATTGCTACCAGCAACAGAATAAGAACTCTTTTGCTAAGAGCGTTACATTCAGTATGGTATTGGGATTAGCATTGCGAGCAGGCTTGCTGCCAATGCTAATATATATACATACAATTTATTCTTTTCCATTTTTAGTGTTTAATAATAATTCACGATTTATAAATTTCCATCCTTATCAATAGCAATGCCCCCCGGGAATTAAATTGTGCTGTTTCACCGCTTCCATTATTAAACCCAGCCACCCAACTTCCCGCAATAGTAGTGACGTGTCCGGATTGGCTAATTTTGCGAATACGCTCATTTATTCCGTCTGCAACATAAATATTACCCTGCGCATCGGCAGTTATACCATTCCCGAAATTAAACCGGGCTGTATCTGCATCTCAATCAGCAAGACCAGGCGTTTCTATTCCCGCATAAGTAGATACATTCCCGTCAGGAGATATTTTCCGAATGCGCGGATCGTTTTCATCTGTATTATATAGATTCCCGTTTGCATCCAATGCAATGCTGTATGGATTTTTAAATTGTGTTGTGGTTTCGTTACCATTCCTAATACCAAAGCCACTACCACCGGCAAATGTCAACACCTTCCCACCTCCGATTTTCCGGGTACAAAAATTGAGAGCATCTGTTACATAAATAGTCCCGTCAGCGGCAATAGCAATATCTTCCGGAGAATCGAATGTTGCGGATAATACCGGGTCATTTACAAAAGTCGGCTCACCATTACCCGCTACTGTAGTTACCACTACTTTTTTTTCTGTTGCCGGTTTGTTGCCGTTGTTATCGTATTTTTTACAACCCATACTCATTGCAATTATTGAAAAAAAGAGGATAACATATGCTTTCATTTATACCATTTTAAAATTGATCTTCTATTGATGCATTATAACTGCTGCTTCTACCGAAATGGGTTCTTAGGAAACAAGATAGAAACGATGGCTGTTAACTAAATGCGTCCTTTTCCGATCGGTCATTCTTTTTTTTCTATCGGTATACCCCCGGCAAATCATGCGTAAAAATATTTTGAAGATCGTTGCTGCCAACGGAGATCCTTTTTCAAAACAGGATACGGATTGTGCTTTGTTATCGCTGTCATTAAAGCGATATCCCATTTCTTTGAAAGTTTCTTTAAAAGCTTCTGAAATAGCCTCCGAACCTGGTGACTGGTGGCTTTTAGGCTTTACAAAAAAGGCTATAATTAATTTCATATTTCATTGTTTGCGAAAAAAAAGTAAGACCTGGGAAAGCATAAGGCAATGACCGGCTATGTAATATATAAGAGGTAGATATTCAAATCGGATAGCTGCGCTGTGCATACAAAATATTGGATCTGCATAATGCAATGGAGATAATTCAGAATACACTTCCTTATGGCTGGAAATCAGTTACCATGCCCTCATAAGATTTCGGATCGAAAAATATTGTTTGTTATTATAAATTGATTGTTCTATTTTTTTTGAATTAATGCAGCCTCTTTTCATTATGGCATCTAGCCACGTCCTTTTGCATGATCGGGGCAAGCGCAGATATTTAGCAGGAGTTATAATTAAAACGTTATAGTGAACCACTATTGATAAACTCCGCTTCATACGAGTCTGCAATAAATACCGGTAGGAAAATTATATCAGCCACAAATTTGCGGGACATTGCCTTTCATTGATTTCCAATCGTAGCAGCTCAGCTTGTGTTATATTTTTGCGGCCGCAATATTCCATTTTCATGCAATCAATGTTGCTGATAACAGCGAAACATCGTTGATGAAACTTCCTGAAAGAAGAATGGTCATTTTAGCATCGGGAGTATTTTTTGATACTTCATGTTGAAAATTATAGGAGATGCTCTTCCATTCCAGATGTTGCGACGGGTAATTAACAATAAACATTTAAAAAAATTAATTGAATGAAAACAGTAATAAAAAGCAATCAAATTTCAACATTTGAAATTGCAAAATGTACGGTCTATTCTTTACGGGTACTTATTGATATCACAATTCCTGTATTATTTTTTATTGGAATTTCAAGTGGTAATCAGAAACAAACAGTGGAGCCGGACGCGAAACAAATTATACCTACTGCCCAGATATCGGCGAAGCCGGCAGTTGATATGTATAGAATCGGTATATAAAATTATTAAAAGGGTTTTGATGGAAGGCAAGGCTGATGACCGTAATGAAAAAATATTAGTACAAAAAATTCAACAAATGTTTGTAGGTATCAGAACATACCCGTGTGCCGTAGCATTTACTTCCGCAAAGGGTAATAAGAAGCGTATTCAATCGATTGATCTTTTGAGGGGCATTGTGATGATCATCATGGCTCTTGATCATGTACGCGATTACTTTCACCGAGATGCCTTCCTGTATAGTCCAACAGACCTGACTCATACTAGTGCCTCTATATTCTTTACAAGATGGATAACACATTATTGTGCCCCTGTGTTTGTCTTTCTTGCGGGTATCTCGGCTTATTTATATGGGACTAAAAAAACCAGGAGAGAGCTGGCTTATTATCTTTTCACAAGGGGAATATGGCTGGTGTTTGCCGAACTTTTCATCATCTCCCTGGCATGGTCATTCAATCCACATTACAGGTTACTTAATTTGCAGGTGATCTGGGCCATAGGTATCAGCATGATCGTTTTATCAGGAATGATCTATATGAACAGGCGTTTCATCCTGTTAACGGCTGTTTTATTAATTGCCGGCCACAACCTGCTCGACACCGTACATGTACAAGGTACCGGTGCGGCGCCTTTTCTCTGGTCCCTACTGCATGAGCCGGGAGATTTCATTTTTGAACAGGTTACTATTATCGTTCGCTTCCAGGTTATGCCATGGATAGGTATCATTGCCCTGGGATACTATTTTGGAAGTTTATATGATTCCCGTTATAACGCCGGAAAAAGAAGAAAAACACTGCTTTCTGTTGGACTGACAGCTCTTGCTCTTTTTTTCTTTTTACGATCCTTTAATATATATGGTGATGCCTCTCACTGGGCCATCCAAAAAAATAATGTCTTCAGCCTGCTATCGTTGCTGAATGTTACCAAATATCCGCCCTCTCTTCTTTATATCCTGGTGACTTTTGGGCCTGCCCTGATTTTCCTGGCTCTGGCTGAAAAGCCACTAAACGCGTTTACAGAAAAAATTGCTGTTTTCGGAAGAGTTCCATTCTTCTATTATGTGATCCATCTTTACGCGATTCACCTGCTTGCTACAATTGCTGCACAAATCTCAGGCTACAAATGGACGAGCATGACATCATTAACAGACAGGGTTAATCGTGTTCCGGAACTGAAGGGTTATGGATTTAATTTATTAGTCGTCTATATGGTATGGATTGGGTTGGTGCTTCTCCTGTACCCATGCTGTAAATGGTTCGATCGGTATAAAAGGTCTCATCAGTCCATACACTGGTGGTTAAGCTACTTGTAAGAAGGCAATAGAGAATGCCGATGCCAGTGATATTGTTCTTCATAAATAAATTTTAAGATTTTCTCATAATAAGCAGAGTTGGTTTAAACCTGGTGTTTTTACACCGGGTTTTGTTTTAGCATCAAACAATCTCCTAAATTGTCAAAATGAATAAAATATTTTACACGCAGTTAATTGTAACTGACTATGATGACTACAGAAGAATCCGCCTGGAATCTCTGAAACAATATCCGGATAATTTTGGTTCAACATATGAAGAAGAACTTAATTCACAATCTTTGAAACTTGACAGTGCAATAAAAGGGAACGGCCAGGGTAATTTCGCAATGGGTGCGTTTAATAATGATAATAAGCTGATAGGAATTTGTGGCCTCGTAAGAGATTTGCGGTTAAAAACCAGGCATCGTGGCGAAATAATACAAATGTATATTGACCCGGCTTTTGGAGGACAAGGAATCGGAAAAACATTGCTACGGCTTTCGATTGAAAAAGCTTTTAAGAATATTGAAATAGAGCAAATAATACTTAATGTCGTTTGTACAAACGACAGGGCAATTACACTATATAAAAAGCTGGGTTTTATTGAATATGGCAGGCTCGAAAATTATTTCAAAATTGACTCCAGGTATTTTACACAGCTATTTTTCAGTTTAGCAAAGAAGGATTGGCAAGCAAGAATTAAGAATCAAGAATCAGGTATCAGGTATCAGGTATCAAGAATAGGGCTAATCAATCCTGATTTCAAATACGAAATCTTACAAATCATTTTTAAACAGCTTCTAAGAATTTGTTTCAGCTTAACTATTGTATTTTTATTATAATATGATTGCCCTTATTTTATTTGCAAAATAATAAACAAAACAAAAAATTTCTATATCGTCTTCTTATCTCCAATGGTCGCATTAATTCTCAGGCAGGTTGTAAAAAGTAAATAAGGGCAGTTTACATTAGTTGGAACTTTTTGTAAACCGCCCAAAACCGGTGATCTTACCTTATGACAAAATGGAAGGATCATCAAATGGTGGATAGATTTGAGATCCGGAAAAATATTTATTTAATGTTACGCAGAGGAGACTCCCATAATAGTTCATAGGCATCAGATGCATCAACATTGACTTTGCCTGTAGTTGTTACTTTTACAGTTGTAATGCCATTCAGCCATATTTGAAGGTTATCTGATTTTATGATTTCTGCTGAGGAAATATCCCCATCCCCATTTATCAGCATCGATTTCAGCGTGGCGACAGACAAATAGATGGTTAGTTTATCTAAACGATTTTTTTTGTGTGCATCGATGGTGAGCTCATTATTTTTTACTCTATACTTTATGTTGTTCAAAGTTTGTTCATTTCCTTCCACCATGAGCGTTCCTGCGGGGTCGTTAGTCAATATCATCGATATGTCCCCATCAATGCGCACGTTTTGAAAGGGGTTTTCAAATTTAAGTTCTTTTTGTATTACCGGAGACTTTGGCTCCTCTGTTCTGTATGCGGGCCTGAAAGAAAATAGCAGTATTACAGACAGAAACGGAAGAATCACTTTGTTAATTAGCGGGCTGCTGATGGTTTTGTGAAGCCCTTGAATTTTTGTCTTCATTTTGAATTGTTTTTATTAGTTTTTTAATTTTAGTTGATGTTCATAAATACGAATGAGCATGCTGGTGAATTGCGTTGATAAATAGTTGAAAGTAATAACAGAAAGGGCTTTTGCATTAAATCTCAACTTTAAAGATGTTGTCATCCTGGAAAAATCGTCAGCGAAGAATTTGTTTCAGCTTTACACTCTTGTATTTTCTTTTGCAGGCCGCCCCTTTTTTTTAGCGAAATAATGAACAAAACAGAGCTTCTATGTCACCATTTGCCGAACGGTTGTATTGATTTACCAACAGGTTACAAATGGTAAATAAAGGGAAATACAGTTTTGAGTGCCGTAAGAGCTTTTTGTAAGTTTTATTAAAATTCCCGGGTTAACTGGCAACAAAATGATTAACGGAATGCCCAACCGCAAAGTAAAATCCAGATAGACTCATCATCGTGATTTTTTAAACGCGTTTAATCGTTAACGTTAGGTTTACAAAAAGATCACCGGTTTTACATTTGAAAAGAAAGTGTTGGAATAATAAAACACCCCGGTGAAGCTACCAGGGCCGGTGCGACTATAGTTGAACAATTATCAAAATTAATATTCATATAAACTCATAATTCCTTGTATACTTTTCTTATTACGAGGCTGAATGCTATTTGGCTAAAAGCTTTCAGACGGCTAAATTTTTGAAATGATCAGCTTTGGCTGATTGCGAAACCAGCATGGATTTATAGAAATGCTGATGTAAGAATTTTTATCTTACCCTTCTTCATGTGGCACGTCTTCCAGGCGCTAATAAATTTTCAATCCCATTTCTTTTGCAATTCTTACATCTTCGTCTGCTCCCTTTGAAGCTCCTTCAAGGCGAAGCACCGCATCGCATTTTAAAAGCAACCTGTGCGCCACAGGATATAAAATTTCTTCATAGGCTTTATCGCCAGGCCTTGTAGAACCGGCAAGCTGCAGTAAAGGCAATGCAACCCATTCTCCAATTACGGGAATGTGTCCTAAACGAAACAGTGGAAGCGCAGATGCCTCTAATTTGTTCAGATTTTGTTGCATTAATTTGGGGTCATCATTTGTCCCACTGCGATATGGGCCTGCAATAAGTATTAGCATGATTTAATTTTTTCACAAAGAAAACAAAACAAAAGCGGGCCGGAATTAAGATAGATTAAGAAATTACCTTCTTAATTTATTTCCACGTATGGTACTTAAAAATTCAGGAGTGATTCCTAAGTAAGATGCAATTTGTTTTTGGGTAACATTTTTTACTACCCGGGGATATTTAGCTAAAAAATTATTGTATCGCTCTTCTGCCGTTAAGGTTAGATTTTGAATAACCCTGAGTTGCTCTCTTATGTATACGTTCTGCATCATAATTCTAAAAAATCTCTCAAATTTTGGCACTTTGATATACAGGTTGTCCAGGTCGGTTTTTTGTAATTTAAAAATACAGCTATGTTCAACTGCTGCAATATTCAACATAGCCGGCTGTTTATTTATGAAACGAAACATATCTGTTATCCACCAATCTTCTGTGGCAAACATGATCGTTGATTCTTTGCCTTCTTTATCAGTATAATAAGCTCTTAACGTACCTGAATGAACAAAGCTGATGTTTTTGCAAATTTGTCCTTCTCTTAAAATAAAATCTTTTTTAGAAATCTGTTGTTGCCTTATAATTGAAATGAACCAGGATATTTCTTCCTGGTCAAGTGAAATATGTTTAGAAATATTACTTAAGATCAGGTCGTGTGTCATTTCCCGATATTTTTCATTATTCTTTTCTCAAAAATTCATTAAAATTTTTAAACGCATCTTCCTGCCCGACAATTATATCAATGATGTAAAAATAGGGCTCGCTATAAATTTTAGTATCTCTTAGAAATTCAATAAAAAATTTGTAGTCATCAAAATTATGGGTAGTTACAATCATAAAGTCAGAAACTTTTGCGTGAAAATATTCACTGTCAAATAACTGAACTTTTACTGATTTGCTTACCTGTTTAAAAATGGGGGTTACGCTTTCTTCAATAAATTTCCTTCTGTTATCTCTTGAAAGAGAAAGCCACGCGGGCGTGGCATTCATTAAAATAAGAATTGTATATGGTTTTTTATTATTCATGTAGTGTTATTTCAGTTGCAGGGTTGAACGTCTGCGCCGTGAACGGGCTTTTTAAATCCTAATGATATTCGGCTTGAGTACTGAATGCCTAGGTTCATCATAGAAATAGAATGTTTACCTGGCTTAAATACATGAAGGCAAACCAACAAACCGGACTGCATAAAAATTTAAAAATCCCTTATTTTTTCCCTGCGAATAAAAGCTTGTATAACATGGTAAGATACTGGTCCGTCGTTTGGGCGCCACCATCACCCAATGCATCATATTTTGACAATACTTTTTCTTTTTTCATTTGCTCCAATATTTCTCCTTTATCAATTTTTGACTCTACAATATGCACAGTTTCTTTCAGCATAGCTACATAATCCGCGAGGTCCTGCATAGTGGCTAAGTTACCATGGCCCGGAATTACATGTACATCAGCAGGGAATAGTGATAATATTTTCTCCAATGAAACAATAAGTTGTTTGATATCTCCTCCGCCTTCGGCATACACAGCCGGAAACATTCCGAAAAAAAACATATCTCCAAGGTGGAGCACTTTTGACCTGGTAAAATATGCGATCGCATCGCCATCGGTATGGCCATTGGGGAAGTGAATAATCTTTATTTCTTCACCATTAAAATTTATGATAAGGCTATCGGCGAATGTAATCGCCGGCATCATTTCGATCGTAGGTGCCGACGCCGAATTATTTTTTAGCAGCCGTTTAGTTACATTTTCCTGCGCAATGATAATGGAAGATGTCTTAAATATCTTATTGCCTTCGATATGATCCCTGTGAAAATGAGTATTAACGATCATCCTGATGGGTTTATCAGAAATGGATTTAAGCAAGGCCTCAAGCTTACCTGACAACAACGCATACATGTCGTCAACAAGGAGAATGCCTTCTTCGCCAATTGATGCCGCAACATTCCCTCCCCCGAAGCCGTTAACACAATCCAGGAAATATACATTGCCCCCTGCTTTGGCTATCCTGACGGATATGGTGTCCTCATTACCAGTTTGACCCGCAGGTTTAGCAGAAAGAAGCCGGCTATACGGGCCATTGTACATCAGCCTTATATTTTTGCTTAAATAATTTTGACCTGAAACTATTTGCAAACAGAAAAAAAATAATATGGTTAATCTTTTCATAGTTTGATGTTTAAGTTATTAACAGTTTTATGGCGTTATTATGTGATTTGGTTGGATGCATTTATCTGCTGATTTGCCCCGTCAGTTATTTTGGTACCGCTGTTATAAGGCATATTGTTGAAATTCTCGCCTGCTATGGCAGGCGCATTAAAGCCACTATGGTACCCGTTCTTTTTCCTTCAGCCGCTATTGGGGCGCCGGCCAATGGATTTCCACCGGAATCTTTTACGCTTCCATTAACGGTACCGGTTTGGGCGGATGCCCAGTGAAAGACTAATAACAATACGGTAAGAAGACCGCTGACACGAAGCGTGCAGAATAATTTTTGCATAGTTAATTAGGTTTTTATTATTTATAAGGGCGCAAGGTAGAAACAAGTACTGCCTTACAAATTTGGATTTTCCAATCGGCTATCTTTTTCTTACGATCGGCATACCGGCAACGGTGGTTAGAAAAATAATTTGAGGTTTGTTGCTACCATCGGCGGGTAACATCATATAAAAAGTGGCTTTGAATTTCCTAAAGGAATTCGCTGTTACCAGGCACATGAGACACGGGTAAATTGTATGGACAAATAATTATCTTTAACTCTGAAAATTTAAAAGACAAACTGCACTCAATGAATCTGCACAAAATGCTTCTTCCGGTAGTTTTGTCAATTGCAATTACGATGCTTGGTAGTAACCACCTTCAGGCGCAGGATCTTAATGAAAGCAATTTTATCAGGTACACCAGGTTACAGGGTTTGTCAAACAATTATGTTTCAGGCATTGTACAGGATTCCGCGGGTTATATCTGGATCGCAACCCACAAAGGGCTTAACCGTTTTGATGGAAAAACATTTCAATCTATTTTCAAAAGCTCCGCATATTCACCTTTACCCGATAACCTGTTGGTATCGATTCGTTACCAAACCCCTAATGAAATTATTGGCGGCACACGTGCGGGGTCTTTTTCCTTTGACCCGGTGAACGGGCAATACAAACAGTTTATTATTCCCAGCGACTCCACCATCTTTTTCTGGACCAATCACGCCTATGATATTATAAAAGATAACAGGGGCAACTACATTATTTCTACCAAAACCGGGCTTTATATTTTTAATTCTTCAGGAAAACTGGTAAGCCGTTATGATCATAATACGCCACCGGATGCCGGCAGGTTGGAACTGATATTTGGAGGTTGGGTGTGTTCTCTTATGAACGGCTCTACATTTCAGCAAAATGGTTTGTTGGGCAGTATGTATGATCCTGGCACTAATAGCATCGATACGCTTTATGTTGCCAAAAGAGAATATCTTAAAAAACAGCTCACAGATACAATGGGAGAAATGAGGATGAGCTGGAGTGGTAACAACGGAGAGCTGTTTATATTGAACGATAGTAAGAGTTGCATTGATATCGCCGACACCTATTCTTCCCAAAGCCGATCGAACGCGATACCTGTTACCGTAAAAGGCGATTTAACCTGGACGAGCAGAGTGGCGTATATCAATGATAGCTTAATAGCCATAACCAGTAAAAGCACTGGTTTTTATTTATTACATTACAATTTCCGGGCACGGCAATTATGGTGTGATGGCAAAAAATATTTTGAGGGGAATGTGTGTACGTCAATTTTTAAAGATAGAGAAGGCCGCCTGTGGATTGGCACTACCGACGGATTATACAAACAGAACCTGCGTAATTCCTTTTTTTCAGTCACCGACCTTTCATTACAATCACCCTACGTCCTTAATCATGAAATAAGAAGTATTTATATTGATGGAAATTCAATATTTACAGGATTGCTAAACGAAGGCGGCTTGCTGGTACTGGATAAACAAACCGGCAATATTAAAAAGCAAATACAGTTTGCCCCGCAGGATACTTATAGTAATACCATTACAAACATCTTTTCATACGATACAGATACATTATGGATCGGAACCAAAAAGGGTATTATATGGCTGAACAAAAAAAACTATCATTATGGCCATGTTAAAACGCCGCCTGAACTTAATTGGATTCAAAACACCAATTCAAGGTGTTTCTTCGAAGATTCAAAAAAAAACGTATGGATCTCTTTTGTAAAACTTAATGGCCTTGTTTGTTATAACAGGGCTACCCAAACCTTTTCCGATATTTCCCCACCGTATAATCCTTTGCTGAAAATAACATATGTATTCAGCATGGCCGAGGATGTACAGGGAAATATCTGGCTTGCCGGAGATGGGCTGTGCCGCTGGAATGTAAAAAAGAAGTTGGTAGATACGTTGATCCCTTATCCCAGGGTGAGCAAATTGTTACTTAATTATATGCTTATACTCGATAGGGATAGCGGGAATAATTTATGGCTATCTTCTTATGAAAACGAGATCATCCAATATAATTGTACTACCAATACCATGTACCTGCGCCTGAAGGAAAATAACAGTGTCGATGGCAATACGGTTACCAGTTCGCGGATCATTAATAATAATATCTGGATGGGCACCGATAATGGTATTTCTGCTTTTAATATAAATGATTATTCGGTGAAGCAATTCACTTATGCTGATGGCCTGCCTTCCGTTGCTATTACTTCAATAGGTAAGGAAAGTTTTTATGATAAGGAATCCAATCGTTTTTATATCGGAGCCAGACACCGCCTCATTTCCTTCGTTCCTGATGTTTCCCTTTCGCATAAATTGCCGCCGGCACTTGTCATAGAAAGAATAAGTGTTCCCGATTCGCTGATCCAGCCGGTCCCGAAAAATATTCGTTTGGAGTATTACCAGAATGATATAATAACGATCATCTTCAATACTATTAATTTTAACGACCCTGAAGAAAACCGTTTTGCATGGCGATCACTGAACAACAGGGATACAGGCTGGAATGATTTAACTGATCAGAACTCGATCACCCTTACCAACCTCTCCGGGGGATGGCATTTCGTACAGGTAAAGCTTTTTTCGGTGAATAACCACTGGCCGCAGCAAGTGAAAACTATCCGCATGTATATACAACCTCCCTTTTGGAAAACTATCTGGTTTATGATCTTACTCGCCGCTATTGTTGCCTGCGCCATCTTTTTCATTTATAAAAACAGGGTCAACGCAGTTAGAAAAAAAGAAAGAGAAAAAGCGCAGGTGCACCATTTGATAGCAGAGGAATATAAGAACCAGCTGGAATTGGAACAGATCAGTAACTATTTTTCTTTTTCACTGTCGGGTAAAAAAAACGTGGATGATGTATTATGGGATGTAAGTCAAAACCTCATCGGCAGGATGAATTATGTTGACTGCATGATCTACATGTGGAACGGCGATAATACCAGGATGATACAAAAAGCAGCTTATGGCCCTAAAGGGGATCCAAAAGCGATTACTGCCAAGGTGTTTGATGTATTGCCGGGTCAGGGAGTGGTTGGCTATGTTATGGAGACCAAAGAGCCTCTTCTTATCCCCGATACAAGGAAAGATCATCGTTACCGGCTGGATGACATCATGAGGCTGAGTGAGATATCGGTACCTATTATTCATAATAATGAATTGATCGGCATTATTGATTCGGAACATCCCGACGCAAATCATTTTAAAGAAAGAGATATTCAAATATTAACAACAATAGCAACACTCGTGGGCAATAAGATAAAGCAAATAGAATCCGAGCAATCATTGGAAATAAAACAAAAAGAGATTGCCCTTATCAATCAACAACTCGCCGAAGCCCAGCTATCGGCTTTGCAAACACAGATGAACCCGCATTTTATTTTTAATTCTCTGAATAGTATCAAAGGAATGATACTGGAGAATGAACAGCAAAAGGCATCAAGATACCTGAGTAAGTTTGCCAATATGATCCGCATCACACTTAATCAATCCAAAGAAATATTTACTACCCTTTACGAAAATATGGAACATCTCGAAAATTACCTGTCAATGGAAAGACTTCGGTTTGATGATTCTTTTACTTTCAGGATAACGGCAGATGACAGTATAGACAAAGAAGAAATACTTATACCTACGCTGATGATACAACCATTGGCGGAAAATGCTATCTGGCATGGGTTAATGGCTAAGAAGGGTAATAAAAAACTTTCCATCCATTTTTCCCGGCTGTCGAAAACCATTTCCTGTATCATTGAAGATAATGGTATCGGGATAAAGCGTTCCGAAGAATTAAAAAAAGTAAACAGGCCGCTGCATCAATCGGTTGGCCTTAGTAATCTTCGCAATCGTATCAAAATAATGAACGAAAAGTTTAATACCGGCTGCACCCTTGAGATAACTGATTTGAGCGATTTTAATAAAGACAAAACAGGCACCCGGGTTGTTTTGCGTTTTAATACCATCATTAATAAACCAAATTTATGAGAGCAATTCTTATCGACGATGAACCGGATGGCATCCGCACACTAAAAAAACTATTGGAATTGAATTGCCCGGAAGTGGAAATAGTGGCTACCTGTTTCGATGCCGTGGCAGCCAAACAAAAACTGGAGACAATTCAGCCGGATGTAATATTCCTGGATATCCAGATGCCGGGGAAAAGCGGGTTGGACCTGCTGGCAGAATTATCTCCAACGGCTTTTGAAGTAATTTTTGTTACGGCACACGATGAGTATATGTTACAGGCTTTGCAGTTTAGTGCTGTTGATTACCTGATGAAGCCTGTAGACGAAGACCGGCTTGTGGAGGCGGTACAACGGGTAAAGAAAAGGCTAAGCCAGGATAAAACTACCGGGCAGTCGGAAACATTGCTTCATAACATTAATAAAGTAGGATCTCCCCTTGAAATGAGGCTTTGCCTGCCCACCCTGAAAGGATTCACTGTCGTAAAACTGGAAGAAATCGTCTATTGCGAAGCCCAAAGAAGTTATACTATTTTCCGCCTTGTCAATAATAAGACCATTATGATCTCAAAGCCTTTGTTTGATTATGACAGGCTATTGGCAGGCACCCTGTTCTTCCGCGTACACAAATCATTTCTCGTCAATCTCCTGCATGTAAAAGAATATATGCGGGGTGAAGGCGGTACCGTTATTATGAGCAATGGCATGGAGATAGAAGTAAGCCGTCGTAAGAAAGAGCAATTCCTTGCAAAAGTGAAAGAATTTTTCAAATATTAGCCTGGAGTAATAAAGCCATTCCTGGTCATCCACTTGTTCACTAGCTGTAGAGAAACTATTCGTTCATGATGGTGATATTAACTCTAAAGCTTTTTCGGCATAACGCCGGGAGTATATACATTTTCCTCTATTATAAAATCAATTATTACAAAGTAGAAGAACAGGAAAACTATTGAGCAATATTTAAAATTATTGAATGAAACCTATTTTAATAGGGGAACCTGGAAAAGTAAGATTAAATGAAATAACGGAGCCGGGAATTTTTGTTCCATCGGAACATTTGGTTGGTAGGAGATAACGATACAAAGAAATTTGTTCGTTCCGTAGGAACGATTGGTGCTTATACCTTATAGCCAAACACAGCTCGATATCAGTTCATATTTGTTGTGAAATACGGACTGCTATCATATGAATTTAGAATTTTTAGCCGTGTTTGAAATCGAATGCGGAGAGAAATACACTTTTAAAGAACCGGAATAGCACTCCTGCCTTTGGCGGGATTTCTACGGGACGCGGATAAGATATCATTCGATTTCTACCCACTCCCGATAGCTATCGTGATTCCGATGGAACAAAATCATATATTCAAACTCCTCAATTAAGAAATAGCCATTTTATAGATTTACTGGTGATCAAAGATTCAAAAATTGATGCCCTTTAACCGAGTATTGTTATTTTGCCGAAGCAAATGGTAATTTTCATTATTCTCTAAACCAATTCAATGATGATACGATTTATAATTTGTAGTTTTTTACTACTTGGTTCATCGGCAATATTTTCGCAAAATTCAGGCAACAAACTTTTTGATGATGGCTGGGCTTTTTACAAAGGAGGGGCACAAAACGCCGAGAAAATAGATTTTGATGATTCCAAATGGAGAAAAATTGATTTACCCCATGACTGGAGTATAGAAGATTTGCCAGGTAGCAATTCGCCATTTGATCCTGATGCCATAAGCCAGGTTGGTGGCGGTTTTACAACAGGTGGTACCGGGTGGTACCGTAAATCATTTAAAGTAAATACGGAAGATACTGGAAAAATTATCCAGGTTCAGTTTGATGGTGTTTATATGAATGCTGATGTTTGGATCAATGGGCAGCATCTTGGAAACCATCCTTATGGTTATACTGGTTTTCTATATGATATTTCTGACAAGATAAAATTCGGAGACATGAATGTTCTTGCCGTGGAAGTAAAGAACGAAGGGCAAAATAGCCGCTGGTATTCCGGTTCAGGAATTTACAGGCATGTTTGGTTAAAAGCATTATCCAAAGTGCATGTTGAGCAATGGGGTACCTGCATAACCACTCCGGATGTTTCTTCATCTGCTGCAAAAATTAATATAAAAACAAGCGTTATTAATGAAAACGGTCAGCCATATCCTGTCACGCTGCAAACAAGAATTTTTAATGAAGGCGGTGTTGAAGCCGTAAAAGAAAAATCTACCTATGATATGGCGGATAGCAGCACCTATGAATTTAACCAGGACCTTATTTTAAAAAACCCCAAACTATGGTCAATTGAAAAACCAACATTGTATACCGCTGTTACTGAGATATATCAGAACATGAAATTAATTGATAGCATAAAAACAAAATTTGGTATCCGTACAATTTCATTTGATGCAGTTAATGGCTTTCAACTCAATGGTAAAACACTTAAACTCAAAGGGGGTTGTTTTCACAACGATAATGGCCCGCTCGGTTCCAAAGCTTATGACAGGGCTGAAGAACGAAAGGTTGAACTAATGAAAGCAAGCGGGTTTAATTCCATCCGGTGTTCGCACAATCCTCCTTCTCCTGCTTTTTTAGATGCATGCGACAGCCTTGGTATTTTAGTGATGGATGAGGCTTTCGATGTATGGCAGGAAGGTAAAGTATCTTATGATTATCATCTCTATTTTGACAGATCGTGGAAAAGAGATATCGAAAGTATGGTCGTACGCGATCGCAATCATCCATGTATTATTTTATGGAGTATTGGGAATGAAATACCTGAAAGAGCAACTCCCCGGGGAGCCGGAACTGCGCAAATTCTTGCTGATTATCTACACCGGCTAGATTCAACGCGGCCTGTTATTTCTGCTGTGAACGGTGTTAATGAAGCTACAGATCCATTCTTTGCTGCACTCCGCGTCGCAGGTTATAACTACGCAATGGATAATTATGAGGCCGATCATAAACGCAAACCCACGAGAATCATGTGTGGTACGGAATCTTATCCATTGGATGCATTTGAAAACTGGATGGCCGTTATTGATCATCCCTGGGTGATCGGTGATTTTGTGTGGACCGGGTTTGATTATATTGGGGAGGCAAGTATCGGGTGGAGAGGATATCCGCAGGACAAAAATTTTTATCCATGGAATCTCGCCTTTTGCGGAGACATAGATATTTGCGGTTGGAAGCGGCCACAATCTTATTACCGGGATGTGCTTTGGAAAGCAAACCAGGTTTCTGTTTTTGTAAAACCGCCCAAGCCTTCTTTTGAACCAAATCCTAAAAGAGAACCATGGTCTAAATGGCATTCACAGGATGTAGTGCCCGACTGGAACTGGAAAGGATATGAAAATGAATTGATGGAAGTAAATGTTTATTCATCCTGCCCGCAAGTTGAATTATTTCTTAATGGCAGATCGATGGGTAAGAAACCAACCGGCAGGTTTAATAAATATACGGCAACATGGCAGGTAGCCTGGCAACCAGGCGAATTAAAAGCAATGGGCTACGATGGTAAGAAGAAAATAAGCTCTGCTGAATTGCATACTGCTGAAGACCCCGGCCAAATTAAATTAACGGCTGACAGAACAAATATTAAAGCTGGCGGCCAGGACCTGAGTTACGTTACCGTAGAATTAACGGACGATAAAGGATATAGAAATCCAAAAGCAGACAACCTGGTGAAGTTTGAAATAGAAGGGCCGGGCTCTATTGCGGGAGTAGGAAATGCAAACCCTGTAAGCCTGGAAAGCTTTCAGCTGCCACAGCGAAAGGCGTGGCAGGGAAGATGTCTTGTTATTATCAAATCAGGAGAAAAAGCCGGGGATATTTTACTCAAGGTAACGTCCCCGGGATTGAGATCTTCTGAAATAACAGTAAAAGCAAATTAACACCGATGGTTTTTAAAATGAGGCCTTTTAAAGAATATGAAGCACCAATCCCCCCTGCAGTCTTTAAGGAAAATGAAAAACCGGTTAATGAAAAATCAAACAATTATAAACGTTAGGTTGACACTTATAGAAATATCCCTATATTGTTACTTCTAAAGATTGATTAATAAAAACCCCGGGAAATCATGTTTGTGAGAGTTGCTTCATATACTTCGTGTATGTAGCCCCGTTAGTATGGCTGGTTATTCACTGGCGGGGCACTGCGGCCCGATTTTTTTGTACCGGTGAATGATGTGTTTTTTAATAATTTGAAAAAATTGCAATAATATCAAGAGCAGCTTATGAGTGTTATCACAGAATACAAAGTCCACGACAGAATGCTTATAGCAGTGGATTGTATTATTCTTGGGTTTGATGGAAAAGATGTAAAGGCATTGCTGGTAAAACGGGGTTTTGAACCTGGATCGGGGAACTGGTCGTTAATGGGAGGATTTGTAAAAAAAGAAGAGTCAGTGGAAGAGGCCGCCTTTCGTATACTGGAAGTGCTTACGGGTATTACCAATATTTACCTGGAGCAATTATACAGCTTTGGAGATGTAAGCCGCGATCCGGGCGGACGGGTAGTTTCTATTGCCTATTTTGCTTTAATAAAGATTGACGATTATTCTGCTGAGGTGATGAAGGAGCATAATGCCAAATGGTTTGACACGAGGCATATACCGAAGATGGTTTTTGACCATAAAAAAATGATCGTTCTTGCTAAAGAACGACTCCGGCAGAAAGTAGCCAATCATCCTATCGGGTTTGAATTGTTGCCTGAAAAATTTACACTCCCCCAATTGCAAAATTTGTATGAGGCTATTTATGAAACAGCTTTTGATAAGCGTAATTTTTCCAGAAAGATATTAGCACTTCATATTCTAAAAAAACTGGATGAAAAAGAAAAGCTGCTGTCTAAAAAAGGTGCTTTTTATTACATGTTCGATTATAGCAAGTATAAAAAACTTGACCAGGAAGGCCTGAAGTTCATTTAAAAGACGGAGGAGAATTTTATGAAAAAGGTTTCATTGCCAGAAAGAAGTAAATTTTTTTCTATGAAAGTGGCGGGAGAAAGATGTCAGAGCTTTCTTTTATAAATAAAATTTTTTACCGGAGAATAATAGATACATAAGTGCTTGCAGGAATATATCATGTATATTTTCACAGTTTGCCCCGGTCAATACGATTCTTCCTTTTGATGAAGACGGTGGTGGAAATACTGACCAGGTAATTGTCGGAAACTGAATACCAGGCTGAGTCCGTTATGGAAGGGTATGACGCCTATTACGGCCCTGTACTAAAAGGAAACGGGAAAGGTAATTTCATACTTTTGATTATCGGGAAACTGGTTTTATCTTAGACGGTGATGTGAATGATTTAAAAACCCTGAACCCTGG
The DNA here is from genome assembly GCA_040005125.1 of Ginsengibacter sp. GTDB lineage: Bacteria > Bacteroidota > Bacteroidia > Chitinophagales > Chitinophagaceae > Ginsengibacter. Next base: position 26,489 of record JBDTZL010000230.1, on the reverse strand, counting down.
AAACAAACAAAAATTAATAATTGCGGCAATTAATGATGAAAAGGTAAAAAGTTTATTGTGCATAATAGAACGAATGACTAATTATGTAAAATTCACTCTGAACCTGTTTTTAATGGAGTAAAATATTTATTTATGAAAAAATTATTTTTAGTTTTTTGTCTTGTATGCTGGTACATAAATACCCGGGCGCAAACTATAATTGATGTTAAGGCAGATTCTGCAAAACACCTCATTAACAAAAACATTTACGGGCATTTTGCTGAACACCTGGGCCGATGTATTTATGATGGTTTTTATGTGGGCGACAGCAATAAAACAATTCCAAATACGGAAGGTGTTAGAAACGATGTGATAGCAGCCTTACGTAAAATGAAAATTCCTTTGTTGCGCTGGCCCGGTGGATGCTTCGCCGATACCTACCACTGGAAAGATGGCGTGGGCCCGAAGGATAAAAGGCCCACAATGGTTAACACCTGGTGGGGTGGAGTTACAGAAAATAATAGTTTCGGCACGCACGATTTTCTGAACATGTGTGAACGCCTTGGCGCAGATCCATATCTCGCCGGCAATGTTGGAAGTGGCACTGTGCAGGAATTATCACAATGGCTGCAATATGTAAATTTCGATGGCAAAAGCCCCATGTCAGATTGGAGAAGACAAAACGGACGTGACAAACCCTGGAATGTAAAATATTGGGGAGTGGGAAATGAAGTATGGGGATGTGGCGGCAATATGACACCGGAGTATTATGTAAATATTTACAAACAGTACGCGACATTTATGACCGATTGGACCAATACCAATAGTTTATTTCGCATCGCTTCAGGAGCGAGCGATGCCAATTACCATTGGACAGAAGTGCTGATGCGCGATATTCCTCACAACATGATTTCGGGTGCAGGCCTTCATCATTATGCGGTTATTGAATGGAATCACAAAGGCCCCGCAACCGGCTTTACAGAACAGCAATATTTTGCAACGCTTAAATCAGCGTTGGAGATGGAGGAACTGGTAACAAAACATTCTGCAATAATGGATCAATATGATCCCGGTAAAAAAATTGCTTTGGTGGTAGACGAATGGGGCGGCTGGTATGATGTAGAGCCGGGCACCAATCCGGGATTTTTGTACCAGCAAAATACTATGCGTGATGCCATGATTGCGGGCGTTACTTTAAACATTTTCAATAACCATTCTGACAGGGTGCGCATGGCCAACCTGGCACAAACGATCAATGTGTTACAGGCAGTTATTTTGACCAACAAAGAAAAAATAATATTAACGCCTACTTATCACGTAATGGAAATGTACAATGTGCACCAGGATGCAACTTTAATTCCTGTCAAAATAGCTACTGATGATTATGTTTTAAATGGTCAGAAATTACCTGCGGTTTCTGTATCTGCATCAAAAGACAGTTTGGGCGCGATACATATTTCACTGGTAAATATCGATCCGGCCAAAACACAAAAAATAACAGTAAACCTGGGGGATGAAAAAGTAAATTCTGTATCCGGCAGGATACTCTCATCAAAAAAAATGCAGGACTATAACTCATTCGAAGAGCCGGAGAGAATAAAACCTGCAATTTTTAAAGATGCAAGGATTAATAAAAAATCAATTATGCTAACCTTACCAGTGACCTCGGTTGTGGTATTGACGATTAAATAAATTCGATTGCCCTGATAATGTTTGCAGGTACTTTCCGAATGTTAATATAAAAAATTAAAAAGCATACACATAGACAATACCCGGGAATTGATAATTGTTGTAATTAACAATGGAAGACTGAAATGGTTAGTCTTAAAAAAATATTACCGGGTTATGCAGCTTACAAAAATTATTCGGTTCCTTGCAAAGATTAAAGTATAGATAGATTATAATAAAATAAACGCATAAATAAATTTTGAAATAATATAAACTACCAAAAAAATCATCAAAAAAAAGCGTTTCAATTTTTGCAATTATTGGCTGTTTTTGATTTCGATTAATTAATCATAAAAATTTTATTCATGGCTAATACTTACGATGCTATTGTAATTGGCTCAGGTATCAGTGGTGGCTGGGCCGCCAAAGAATTAACGGAAAAGGGCTTAAAGGTATTAATGCTTGAACGTGGCCGCAATTTCGAGCACATTAAAGATTACAAGAGTGCGTCAAAACGTCCCTGGGAATTTGTGCACCGGGGTGCTGCAACGCTAAAGCAAAAACAGGATAACCCTGTAATATCAAGGGACTGGGCTATGTATGGAACAGCAGCGCAGGAAGCTATCATGGATTATTGGGCAAGTGAAAAAGATTGCCCGTATGTGGAAGTAAAGCCATTCACATGGTGGCGGAGCTATCAGATGGGTGGCCGTTCTATTTTATGGGGAAGACAGAGTTACCGGTTGAGCGATTTTGATTTTGAAGCCAATATAAAAGATGGTATCGCTATTGACTGGCCGGTTCGTTACAAAGACCTGGAACCATGGTATGATTATGTAGAAAAATTTGCGGGGATCAGCGGCTCTAAAGAAGGGCTGCATCACTTGCCTGATGGCCACTTTTTACCGCCTATGGATTTGAATTGCGTTGAAAAAGACGTAGCAGCCAGGATAAAAGATTATTATAAAGAACAAAGGCATATGTTCATCGGGCGTGTGGCCAATCTTACGGAAGCCATTCCCGGAAGAACACAATGTCAATTTAGAAATCGTTGTTGGGAAGGTTGCCCTTTTGGCGGATATTTCAGCACGCAATCATCAACGCTGCCTGCTGCAAAAGCCACAGGCAATTTAACCATTCGCCCATGGAGCATAGTTACAAAAATAATTTATGATCCAAATAGCAAAAAAGCAACTGGTGTCGAAGTCCTGGATGGTGAAACCAATAAAACTTATGTATTCAATTCGAAAATCATTTTCTTAAATGCTTCATCATTAAACAGTGCATGGGTATTAATGAATTCCGCAACCAATATCTGGCCCGGGGGCCTGGGTAGCAGCAGTGGTGAGCTGGGGCATAATATAATGGATCATCATTATATGCTGGGTGCCGAGGGATCTGTGGAAGGTTATGAAGACAAATATTATTATGGCAGAAGAGCCAATGGATTTTATATTCCCCGGTTTACAAATTTGTACGGTGATAAAAGAAATTACCTGCGTGGTTTTGGCTACCAGGGAAGTGCGAGCAGGGAAGGATGGAGCCGTGACGTGGCAGAACTGAATATTGGCGCGGGATTTAAAGAGGCTCTTTGTGAGCCGGGTTCATGGCAAATTGGCGCTACAGGTTTTGGAGAAATTTTACCCTACCATGATAATCAAATGACACTGGATAAAAATAAAAAGGATAAATGGGGATTACCTGTTTTAGCTATGGATGCAGGCCTGAAAGAAAATGAGCTCACTATGCGCAAGGACATTATAAAGGAACTGGTGGCTATGTTCGAAGTTGCCGGTGTAAAAAACATTACCACATGGGATTCGAATTATGCAATTGGCCAGGGTATTCATGAAATGGGCACAGCGCGTATGGGCAGAGACCCAAAAACATCGGTGCTCAATGCGCATAACCAGGTATGGGATGCGCAAAATGTTTTTGTAACGGATGGTTCCTGCATGACATCGAGCGCATGTCAAAACCCCTCGCTTACTTATATGGCTTTAACTGCAAGGGCTGCTGAATATGCAGTAAGTGAATTGAAAAAGGGGAACTTGTGAATTGTTAGAGGGTGAATGGTGAGTGGTTACTGTATTTTTACAATGCCCACTGCCAGCTCACAACTGATTCCTTGCTCCATTACAAGCAGGCGTAACCGTTAGTGGAGAAATAAGAGATATCAAAAAAAATAAGAACTATGCATTATGGGATTATATGCATTATGGCTGGAATAACGACACTGGTTTATATCAGGCCTGGATAAAAATGAAATATTTCCTGTGTTAGAAGCAGGCTATTCGTGCAAAAAAAGAATTAATCGTAAAATTGACAGTTATAATTTTTTTTATTATAAATTGTATGAGATTTAGCTGCAGGATTCTTTATAAACAAAAACCGGTATCCTGATAAAATTGAAAAACGAGACGTTGGTTGTAACGATATTGCTGTATCAAAACCCGGGTGGTTTCCTTCGTGATATCCCGGCAACAATACACACAAGCGCAATTTTTATCCCGTATTCAAAGGTAACTTTGTAATGAATGAAAGATGTCATATGCCTCAATAATAACATTACAATCAAAAAAATATTTTCTTATTAAAAAACTATTTATCAAAAAATATTTTTCTTCAAATGTATTCTATCAGTCGCTATAAAGGCTTCATTTGTTTCCTATCGCGGTTTTTACCTGTGATAACCCCCCACGCTTATCGCTATTATAAGTTTTCATTTAAAGATTAAAATTAAAAATACAATTCATGAATATTAAAAGATTGCTTGCGACTATAATCATTACAGTTCCTGCTTTCTTGCCTTCACTTATAAACGCCCAGTCAAAATCGGCCATTATTGTTTCAGTAAATAAACCAACATCTTCAGTACAGCCAACCATGTGGGGTATTTTTTTTGAAGATATCAATTTTGGTGCCGATGGGGGCATATATGCAGAGTTGGTTAAGAACCGCTCATTTGAATTCTCAATGCCACTTATGGGCTGGACTGTACGACAGAATAAATTTAATGAAGGGAGCGTATTGGTGCTTAACAGGCAGGAAGAAAATACTGCCAATCCACGCTTTGTGCGTATCACTAAAAATGATGTTAATGATGCACTTAGCCTTACCAATGAAGGCTTTCGGGGTATGGGAATAAAAAAAGGACTGGGGTATGATTTTTCTGTATTGTGCCGGCAACAAATGCCCGGGTTAAAATTGCATATTGAGTTGTTGAATGCTGCAGGGAATGTTATTGGTAGTACAACTCTATCTTCCCAGGCTTCAGCCAATGAATGGAAAAAGGAATCGGTAAGCTTTACTGCAACAGATACTGCATGGAAAGGTAAATTGAATATTTGGTTTGAAGGAAGTGGTGTACTTGATCTCGATATGATCTCTTTATTTCCATCCGATACCTGGAAAAACAGGCCCGGTGGCATGAGAGCCGATATGATACAATTACTGGCTGATATGAAGCCCGGATTTATTCGCTTCCCCGGGGGATGTATTGTTGAAGGGCGTGAGCTGGCAACCCGTTATCAATGGAAAAAAACATTGGGCCCTGTTGATGAAAGACAGCTGACCATAAACCGCTGGAATACCGAATTTGCCCATCGCCCAACACCGGATTACTTTCAATCTTTCGGTCTTGGCTTCTTTGAATATTTTCAACTGGCTGAAGATATCGGTGCAGAGCCTCTGCCTATTCTTAACTGTGGTATGGCATGCCAGTTTAATACAGCAGAAGTGGTGCCTCTTAACGAAATTGATCCCTATGTTCAGGATGCTTTGGATCTGATCGAATTTGCTAACGGAGATGTAAATACTAAATGGGGGAAGGTACGCGAATCACTAGGCCATCCTGAGCCTTTTAATCTAAAAATGATGGGAGTGGGAAATGAAAACTGGGGACCTCAATATGTCGAGCGTTTAAAGATATTCTCTAGAGCAATAAAAGCAAAGTATCCAAACTTTAAGCTGGTAAATAGTTCCGGCACAGATCCTGACGGTGACCGCTTTGATTTTCTTAATGGCGAATTAAGAAAAATGAATGCTGATCTTATTGATGAGCATTACTATCGCCGCCCTGAATGGTTTTTAGCAAATGCAACCCGCTATGATAGTTATCCCAGGAATGGCTCTAAAATATTTGCAGGCGAGTATGCTGCCCAGAGTGATAAAACAGTGAGCATTCATAATAAAAATAACATGGCCACGGCCATTGCAGAGGCTGCTTTCATGACAGGCCTTGAGCGGAATGCTGAAGTAGTGAGCATGGCTTCTTATGCGCCTCTCTTTGCACATGACGAAGCCTGGCAATGGACACCCGATCTTATTTGGGTAAATAATGTTCAGTCGTATGGAACCACCGATTATTATGTTCAAAAATTATATTCAACCAATAAAGGAACCAATGTTGTTCCGGCATTGCAAAACGGCAAGCCCGTAACCGGGCAGGATAGTTTGTATGTTTCTGCAGTTATTGATAAAAAAACAAATGAAGTAATAATTAAAGTTGTAAATGCAGCGGGTAAAGAACAAGCAAATAATATTACGCTTGAAGGAATAAAAAGGCCGGCATCCCAGGGGTTGCTCACTACATTGCAGAGCGATGATCTTAATAGTGTAAACTCATTTGCGCAGCCGCAAAACGTTGCTCCAAAGGAATCAACTGTGGCAATAAAGGGAAACAAAATAAATCTGATTTGTTTACCGTATTCGTTCTCTGTGATTAAAGTAAAAATGTAGATTGGATAACACGAATTTTTTAGTCACGAATTACACGAATTTAAGTACACTAATGCGAAATTTGAGCTATTGATGTTACAAAGGTTACTTTGAATAAATTTTTTTTCAACTGGTTTAATAATTTATAAAAGTATAATTAAGAATCACATAAATTAAAAGAATTGTATTTTAATAATTCGTGTAATTCGTGACTAAAATTCGTGTTATAAAAATAAAAAATTCGTGTTATAAAAAATAAAAATCAGTGTAATTCTATGAGCAAAAATTATCGATGGGGTATCCTGGGAGCGGGCGGAATTGCAGAAAAATTTTGCACTGCCCTTTGTTTTACGGAAGGATCGGAAGTATATGCCGTTGCTTCGAGAGATATCGATAAGGCAAAGGCCTATGCAACAGAATATAACGCCACAAGGTTTTATGACCATTATGATGAACTTGTAAATGATGATAAGGTTGATATCATTTACATAGCTACCCCGCATGTTTTTCACTACGAACAAACCATGCTTTGTTTGCGAAATAAAAAGGCGGTGCTTTGCGAAAAGCCAATGTCTCTGAGTCATCTGCAAACGGCAGAGATGATAGCTGCTGCTATACAAAATAATGTTTTTCTAATGGAGGGTTTATGGACAGCCTGCATGCCTTTCATGGAAAAAGTCAAATCTTTAATCGAAGAGGATATAATCGGGAAACCTCAATATGTATCGGCAGATTTTGGGTTTGCTGCACCCAAGGATATGAGCGGCAGGTTGTATAATAAGGCTCTTGGCGGTGGTTCTGTGTTGGATATTGGCGTGTATCCGATTTCGTTAGCTACCATTATTTTAGGTGAACCATCGGTTATAAAATCTGTTTCAAAGCTATCAGAAACAGGTGTGGATGAGTACACGAATGTAGTGATGCAATATGCTAATGGAGAAATAGCCCACGTATTGTCATCTATTAATTTTAATACTTCTCTCGGGGCTGAAATTATTGGTACAAAAGGGGGCATAAAAATTGAAAATCCCTGGTTTAAAGCAACTGATTTCTCAACCCATTTGAATGACGGGGACGTACATAATTTTTCGATGCCTCATTTATGCAATGGCTTTGAGCATGAAATACGGGAAGTGATGCATTGCCTTGACAATGGTTTAATACAAAGTAATAAAGTGCCGCACAGTTTAACTTTATCAATAAGTAAAATAATGGATGAAATATTGCGACAGGCAGGTGTGGCCTATGACCAGGTTTAATGGAATATACTGGAACAATGGGTTCGCTTTAAAAAAATGATGAAAAATTTATATCAAACGGAATGTGTTTATTTTGAAAAGTTTTGAGTCTTAAATTAATAAAATGCGATGAAAAAGATATTGATATATTTAGCGTTTGCTATGCTATGTTGCAATATTGATGTATCTGTAAGTGCGCAACAACCAAGGTTTCAGGCAACATGGGAATCCTTGCAAAGTTATAAAATACCGGATTGGTTCAGGGATGCCAAGTTTGGAATTTTTATTCACTGGGGTATATATTCTGTTCCGGCCTATCAAAATGAATGGTATCCAAGAAATATGTATTTAAAAGATTCAAAGGAGTACAAACACCATTTAGAAAAATATGGCCCTCAAAGTAAATTCGGCTATAAAGATTTTATCCCGATGTTTAAAGCGGAAAAATTTAATGCCGATACATGGATCAATTTATTTAAGAAAGCCGGTGCAAAATATATTGTTCCTGTTGCAGAACACCATGACGGATTCGCGATGTATAACACGGCACTTTCGAGGTGGAATGCGGTGCTGATGGGGCCTAAAAGAGATGTTGTCGGGGAAATTGCGGATGCCTGCCGTAAAGCAGGGTTGATGTTTGGGGTTTCATCGCACCGTATAGAACATTGGTGGTTTTTTGGCGGTGGGCATACTTTTGATTCGGATGTAAATGATACTGCGTATGCAGATTTTTATGGACCGGCACAAATACCTGCTCCTTCTGATTCTAATTCCAAAACGCCTGTGATGACACCGGAGTATATGAATGACTGGCTTTTGCGCGGCACAGAACTGGTTAATAAGTATCACCCCGACCTGGTATGGTTCGACTGGTGGATTGAACAAAAGGAAATGGAGCCATATCGAAAATCTTTTGCATCATTTTATTATAACAAGGCGATAGAATGGGGCAAAGAAGTGGTGATTAATTTCAAACATGAATCATATCCCGGCAACACGGCTGTGCTGGATGTGGAGCGTGGCAAACTCCCTGGTATAAGGGCGCTCGCATGGCAGACAGATGATGCTATTGGAAATAAATCGTGGGGCTTTACTAATGATAATACTTTCAAAACACCACAATATGTAGTTACCAATCTTATTGATATAGTAAGCAAGAACGGAAATCTTTTATTAAACATTGGACCGCATTCTGATGGCACGATCACAGATGAAGAAACAAATGTATTGCTGGGTACCGGCAAATGGCTGGCTGTAAATGGTGAGGCTATTTATGCTACCCGCCCATGGAAAATATTTGGTGAGGGCCCAACGGAATCTGCAAACGGCGAGTTTAAAACTCAGGCACCTTTTACAGAAAAGGATATTCGCTTTACCACCAAAGGCGATACATTATATGCAATTACGCTGGCATTGCCTGCGCCAAAAGAATCAATTAACATAAGTTCACTTTCTTTAAAAAATGATAACGGTACCATTGCCAATGTTGAATTGATCGGCGGCAATGAAAAGCTGAACTGGGCTCAAAAAAAAGACGCATTAATTATAAAAGCACCAGCATGGTATCCTTCAGAGAATGCTGCGGCGTTCAGGATTACATTTAAAAAATAATATAGTGAGATTGGTATGAGCAGAAGTAAATTTATTTCCATCAGAAATTTAATTGCATTTTTTGGATTGCTGTTGAGTGGCCATTTAAATGCACAGGTTGATAAACCAAAACCTTTTAACGATACACTTATTCCCGTTCATGATCCTGTAATAATACGCCAGGATAGTACTTACTATATTTTTTGCACCGGTCTGGGTATTACAATTTTTTCTTCAGAAGATATGAAGCATTGGAAGCAGGAAAAGCCTGTCTTTGACAAAGCGCCTGGCTGGGCTGCAGAAGCAATACCAGGTTTTACCGGTCGTATATGGGCGCCTGATATCAGCTTCCATAATGGACTGTATTATTTATATTATGCGGTGTCTGCCTTTGGAAAAAATACTTCATGCATAGGTTTAGCAACCAATAAAACATTAGATGCTTCATCCAAATATTTTAAATGGACAGATCATGGTAAAGTTATTCAGTCGGTGCCCGGCAGAGATATGTGGAATGCAATAGATCCAAATTTAATGATGGATGAAAACGAAATACCCTGGATGGTGTTTGGCTCTTTCTGGAATGGAATAAAAATGGTGAAACTTTCCAATGATTTAACTTCTGTGGCGCAACCTGAAACATGGTATACAGTGGCGTCGCGAAAAAGAGATCCGATTCTGCCCGATTCTGTGGCTGGTGATGCGGCAATAGAAGCGCCTTTTATTTATAGACATGAAAATTATTATTATCTGTTTGTTTCGTTTGACTATTGTTGCCGCGGAGAAAAAAGCACCTACAAAATGATGGTGGGAAGAAGCGAAAAAATATATGGGCCGTATGTTGACAGAGATGGTGTTCCTATGAATTTAGGTGGAGGCTCAGTTGTACTGGAAGGCAATAAAAACTGGTATGGTGTAGGGCACAATGCCGTGGCTGCATTCAATGGTTCTGATTACCTGGTATATCATGCCTACGATGCAAACGATAATGGCCGTTCAAAATTGCAGATTGAAAAGATAGCATGGTTTAATGACTGGCCCTACGTTAGCAGGAGGCCAGGATTGTGACTATTTTTTCAATAAATATATGTGATATGCGTATCCGCAAATTAAGATGATTGTAAGCAAAATATAAATCGACAATTATGAAGAAAATCAATTTACTCAATTCTGTAAAAGCGGTTTGTTTTCTTGCATAATTTCATTCACCATGATAAAAGGAAAAATTCAAAAATAATTTAAACGGATAATTATATTTTTAAACATCGAATAAAAAACAAAATATGAAAAAGTTGACTGGTAAGTTGCCTTTAATGTTATTAATGACCTTGACATTAGCATCCTGTAATAGTAACAATGAAAATAAAAAAGAGGAGAGTGAACCTACAAAAGCGACGAAGGCCGGCATCATCAAAACCGACTGGGGCGAGCTTGATGGAAAGAAAGTATATCTCTTTGCTTTAGTTAACGATAAAGGAACAGAGGTTAAAATTACCACTTACGGGGGCAGGGTAACATCCTTCGTTACTGCCGGCAAGAATAATAACAGATCGGATATTGTAGTCGGCTTTGATAGCCTGCAACCTTACCTGCAAAAGCCTCCCTATTTCGGAGCATTGGTTGGCCGGTATGGCAATCGAATTGGCGATGCAAAATTTATGCTGAATGGCGCCACATATAAATTGGCTGCAAACGATGGAAAAAATCACCTGCATGGTGGTATAAAGGGTTTTGATAAAGTTGTATGGGATGCTTCAACAGTAGCAGATAGTATTCCTTCACTAACCTTGAAATACCTTAGCAAAGACGGCGAAGAAGGCTATCCAGGCAACCTGGATGTTACCGTTCAATACACATTAACCAATGATAATGAATTGAAGATTGAGTACAACGCCCAAACAGATAAGGCAACACCTGTTAATTTAACCAATCATAGTTATTTTAATTTAACCGGAGATGTAAATAATACCATTCTCAATCATACATTAATGATCGATGCAGATAATTACACCCCCGTCGATAGTACTTTAATTCCCACCGGGGAAATAAAAACGGTAAAAGGCACCCCATTTGATTTTACTTCAGCCAAAAAGATTGGACGGGATATTGGTTCTGTAACAGGAGGCTATGATCACAACTGGGTGCTGAATAAAAAAGATGCTTCATTACAAAAAGTTGCCGTGCTTTCAGATTCTGCAAGTGGCAGATCACTGGAGGTGTACACTACAGAACCCGGGCTGCAGTTTTATACCGGTAATTTTCTTGATGGCAAATTCAAAAACAGGGATGGTAAATCCATTAATCAGCATACTGCATTATGCATGGAAACCCAGCATTTTCCTGATTCGCCAAACAAGCCAAATTTTCCCTCAACCATATTAAAACCGGGAGATAAATATCATTCAGAAACAGTATATAAAGTTGTGATAAATTAATTAGTTGTAATGACAAAAAAGATCCTGCTATATTTTTTTATTTTCTCAATAATTATCCCCAGGGCTGAAATAATTTTTGCGCAGGCAGATACAGTTTCAATTACTATTGATACCAAAGAAAGCGCGGGCTCTTTTACTCCTCTGTGGAGTTATTTCGGATACGATGAGGCGAACTATTCAACTATGAAAGATGGTAAAAAATTACTGTCTGAATTAGCCACATTGAGTGCAAATCCTGTTTATGTACGCGTACATAATTTACTTACCACGGGAGATGGTATACCTGCTTTGAAATGGAGTTCTACCAATGCATATACGGAAGATGCAAATGGCGATCCCGTTTATAACTGGTCGATAGTTGATTCAATTTTTGATGTATTCATTAAGCGTGGCATAAAGCCCATTGCGGAAATTGGTTTTATGCCGGAAGCCCTCTCAGTTAAACCAAAGCCCTATCGTCATCATTGGAAACCAGGCTCACCTTATGATTCTATTTTTACAGGTTGGGCTTATCCTCCTGTTGATTATAACAAATGGTCTCAGTTAATTTATCAATGGGTAAAGCATTGTGTAAAAAAATATGGTGAGCAGGAAGTAAAAAGCTGGTACTGGGAAGTGTGGAACGAGCCAAATATTGGATACTGGAGGGGCAGCATGCAGGAATATTTTACTTTATATGATTATACGGTTGATGCAGTAAAAACGGCATGTCCTGGCGCCCGGGTTGGAGGGCCCACTTCCACAGGCCCCCGTTGGGATAAGGCTGCAGATTTTCTCACAGAGTTTTTGCAGCATTGCGTAGATGGTAAAAATGCTGCGACGGGCAAAAATGGTGCACCACTTGATTATATAACGTTTCATGCAAAGGGTGCGCCCGCTGTTGTAAATAACAATGTTCAAATGAATATGGCTGTGCAGTTACAGGACGTGGCAAAGGGTTTTGAAATTATTAACTCATTTCCTTCATTAAAAGAATTGCCTGTAATGATCGGCGAATTTGATCCCGAAGGTTGTGCTGCCTGCTCTGTTCAGTTCAGTCCCCAAAATGCTTACAGGAACGGCACCATGTATTCAAGTTATACAGCCGCTTCTTTTGCACAGCTATATGCAATGAGAGAGAAATACAATGTAAACCTTACAGGCGCTGTAAGCTGGTCTTTTGAGTTTGAGAACCAACCTTGGTTTGCAGGTTTCAGGGACCTTGCCACCAATGGAGTTGATAAGCCTGTTCTCAATGTCTTCCGAATGTTTGGTATGATGAAGGGAAATTTGCTTGAGGTACAAAATTCAAATAAAATTCCCCTGGAAAAAATCATTGACAGCAGCGTCCGGGGTGATGAGCCTTATATTGATGCATTAGCCACTTTGGATGCGAATAACATGTACATTTTGGTGTGGAACTATCATGATGATGATAGTAAAAAAGAAGATGCCTTTATTAAAATAAAGTTGCAGCATTTGCCGGCGGCCAATATAAGAGTCAGTAGTTTTTTGGTCGACGCAACGCATAGTAATTCCTATACAATATGGAAAAAAATGGGTTCTCCGCAGGAAGTTTCTGAAGAAAAATTTAATGAACTGAAAAAGGCAGGACATTTACAAAAGTCGGTTGAAGATACAAAGTTGAAAGTTTTGAATGGAACTATGAATTATCGGCTAAATTTAAAAAGCCAGGGAGTTGCATTATTGAAAGTAAGCTGGTGAAATTGTTGAATAAAAATTAAATAGAATAAAAGTAAAGAAAGCACCAATATAGACTTCTTTTCCCTCTCCCGGGCTTGTCGAACGACGGGAGAGCTTGCCTTCAGAAAATCGAAGGGTCGAAAGGAGTCGGAGGCCAGGTTTGTATTTGCAGGTATCTTTGTTTTTTTAAATACAAATTAAAAAAAACGCCCGATAATAAATGTTAGCTTGACACTTATATAAATATCCTTAAATTGTTTACTTTCCGGAGATTGCTTAAATAAAATGTCTGAAAAATTATATGTAAGAGGGACTAATTACGAAGCGGATTTATTTCGCTCCGTAAGACTGGGCCTGGAAATGATAAAGGGATTACTTTGCCGGTTTTTACTTATTCACTTTGAGACGATGGGCTTGTGTTGCTATTGAGCGGCACGAAAAACAAATGAAGTATTTAAATTTTAAAATCAATATACATGCAACAGGATTCTTTCGTTATCGGCGTTGATTACGGTAGCGACTCAGTGCGCACCATTATTGCAAATGCAGCCAATGGGCAGGAAGTTGCTTCCGCCGTTTTCTATTATCCACGATGGAAAGAGGGTTTGTTTTGCAACCCATCAGTGAACCAGTTCAGGCAGCATCCATTAGATTATATAGAAGGTCTTGAAGATACTATTAAGCGGTGTATATTGCAGGCAGGAGCCAGTGTAGCCGCAAATATCAGGGCAATTGCAATAGACACGACGGGTTCTACACCGGTTGCAGTAGATAAAACAGGGACGCCTTTATCTCTTCTTCCCGCCTTTGAAAAAAATCCGAATGCCATGTTCGTTTTGTGGAAAGATCATACTTCAGTAAAAGAAGCTGCTGAAATTAATGCGCATGCAGAAAAGTTTGCTACAAATTACCTGCAGTTTGTGGGGGGTATTTATTCGTCTGAATGGTTTTGGGCAAAACTGCTTCATGTGTTAAGAGATGATGAACAGGTAAGAGAAGCAACCTATTCATGGGTGGAGCACTGCGACTGGATCCCGTATCTTTTATCTGGAGGTAAAGATATTCATCAAATGAAACGGGGTGTTTGTGCGGCTGGTCATAAAGCCTTATGGTCTGCGGAGTTCGGGGGATTGCCACCCAATGATTTTTTTGCTTCACTGGATCCTTTGCTGGATGGGTTTACCGACAAATTGTTTACCGAAACATTTACTTCCGATACTCCTGCGGGTACCCTATCAAATGAATGGGCGCAACGGCTGGGTTTATCAACCGGCGTTGTTATTGCAGTAGGTGCATTTGATGCACACATGGGTGCGGTAGGCGGCCAAATCGAACCTTATCATTTGAGCAAAGTAATGGGAACATCTACATGCGATATGCTGGTTGCTCCTATGCACGAGGTAGAAGGCAAACTGGTGAAGGGGATTTGCGGGCAGGTACCCGGTTCTGTTATGCCCGGAATGATGGGCATGGAAGCAGGACAGAGCGCTTTTGGGGATGCCTATGCATGGTTTAAAGATATACTCGCATGGCCTTTGCAAAACATTCTTTCACAGTCATCGCTTATTGATGGGGATACTGCCAAAAAACTCATCGCAGAAACTACAGATAAAATAATCCCCGAGCTCAGCAGACAGGCAGAACAATTACCGCCCGAAGAAAATGCGGAGCTGGCCCTGGACTGGATGAATGGAAGGCGTACACCCGATGCCAACCAGGAATTAAAAGGAGCTTTCATGGGATTGAGTTTAGGAACCAACTCAGCTAAAATGTTTCGGGCGTTGGTCGAAGCAACCTGTTTTGGCGCAAAAGCAATTGTAGACCGGTTTAACGAACAAGGCGTTCCTGTAAAAGGTTTAATTGGTTTGGGAGGGGTTGCAAAGAAATCTCCATTCATTATGCAAATGATGGCTGATGTTATGGACATGCCTATCCGTATTCATAAATCAGAACAAACCTGCGCTTTAGGTGCGGCTATGTTTGCTGCTACTGCTGCCGGTATTTACAATAAAGTTGAAGATGCCATGAATGCAATGGGGCAGGGATTCGATGCAGAATACCACCCCGATCCTGCAAATGTTCCGTTTTATAAAAAGCGCTACGAATTATATAAGCAATTGGGTAGTTTTATAGAACAACAAACACATAAAAAGGAAAAAGCTATTCAGTCCAAATTATCATTGCAAACTATATGAGCAAATATAAGAGTATAAAAGAGGAGGCTTATGAAGCCAACATGCAACTACCAAAATTGGGGTTGGTACTTTTCACTTTTGGCAATGTAAGTGCGGCCGACAGGGATCTGGGTGTTTTCGCAATTAAACCAAGTGGTGTTCCATATGAAGATCTTTCGCCAGCTGATATGGTCATTGTTGACTTCGAAGGAAAAATTGTAAAAGGTAAACTTCGGCCATCTTCTGACACATTAACACATGCTGTTTTATATAAGCATTGGCAAAATATCGGGGGTATTGCACATACCCATTCAACTTATGCTACAGCATGGGCGCAAACACAACGTGATATTCCAAATTATGGAACTACACATGCAGACCATACAACAGTTGACATACCGTGCGCCCCACCGATGAGCGATGAAATGATACAGGGGGATTATGAATACCAGACAGGCTTTCAAATTATGCAATGCCTTGAGCAAAAAGGCTATACCTATGAGGAAGTTGAAATGATTTTGGTAGGCAACCATGCACCTTTTACATGGGCTAAAACCCCGGCAAAAGCTGTATATAACAGTGCGGTGCTGGAAGCTGTTGCAAAAATAGCCTACATAACTGAACAGATAAAGCCAGGTAATCCCAAGCTTAAAGACGCTCTCATTAAAAAACATTTTGAAAGGAAGCATGGCCCTGGCTCATATTACGGACAATAAGAAAAAATAAAAAGAGAAAAAATGATCAATCTGAAACAATTTGAGGTATGGTTTGTTACCGGTAGCCAGCATTTGTATGGAGAAGAAACATTAAGACAGGTTGCTGAACATTCACAAACCATTGCAGCCTCATTAAATGGTTCTACCCAAATTCCGGTAGCGGTTATTTTTAAACCTGTTGTAAAAACAACTGAAGAAATTTACTCCATTTGCCAGGAAGCAAACGTGGCTAAAAATTGTATAGGTATTATTGCATGGATGCATACTTTTTCACCGGCAAAAATGTGGATAGGCGGATTAAAGATTTTAAAAAAGCCATTACTGCATTTTCATACGCAATTTAACAGGGATATTCCATGGAAAGATATTGACATGGATTTCATGAATACCAATCAAAGTGCCCATGGCGACAGGGAGTTTGGTTTCATAATGACAAGGATGCGCATCAACCGTAAAGTAGTTGTGGGCCATTGGCAGGATAAGCAGGCGTTGACACAAATAGGAATATGGGCGAGAGCCGCAGCCGGATGGAACGATTGGCAAGGTGCAAAGTTTGTTCGCTTTGGCGATAATATGCGGTACGTTGCAGTAACCGACGGTGACAAAGTAGAAGCCGAAATGAAGTTTGGCTTTTCGGTAAATACACATGGCATAGGAGACCTGGTGAAAGTTATTAATGAAGTAAGCGACGCAGACCTTGCTATATTGCTGCAGGAATATGAAGACCGTTATAAGTTAGCAGATAGCCTGAAGAAAGGAGCAGCAGGACGCCAATCGTTAATAGAAGCAGCAAAAATCGAAATTGGTCTTCGTACTTTTCTTGAGGAGGGAAATTTTAAAGGTTTCTCTGATACCTTTGAAGACCTGCATGGGATGGTTCAGCTACCGGGCATTGCGGCCCAGCGTTTAATGAACCAGGGTTATGGATTTGCAGGGGAAGGTGACTGGAAAACTGCCGCAATAGTGAGAGCCATGAAAGTAATGGGTAGCGGGCTGCCTGGCGGCAATGCATTTATGGAAGATTATACTTATCATTTTGATCCGGATAATTCAATGGTGTTGGGCTCACATATGCTTGAAGTTGATGAGTCAATTGCTGAAGGAGAAATATCATGCGAGGTTCATCCTTTAGGAATTGGAGGTAAAGCAGACCCTGTGCGTTTGGTATTTAACTCTGCCGCCGGCCCGGCATTAAATGCGTCTCTTGTTGATATGGGAAACCGTTTTCGTTTAATTGTAAATGAAGTGGAAGCAGTTGCTGCAGAACATGAGCTTCCTAAATTACCTGTTGCACGGGTACTGTGGAAACCATATCCTGATATGAAGACCGGTTGTGCTGCCTGGATTTATGCCGGTGGCGCTCATCATACAGGGTATAGTCAAAATCTTGCATCCGAACATATGGAAGATTTTGCTTCATTCGCAGGAATTGAATATGTTTTGATTGGAAAAGAGACAAACCTGTATCAGTTGAAAAATGAATTGAGGTGGAGTGAGGTGTATTACCAGGTAAATAATAAATCATAATAATAACTTTCTTCCATTTTAATAACTCCTTTATAACTCAAAAACTGTTCAAATGCCAAATGGATTAACCACCGCAGACTATTCTGTTTTTATTATCTACTTTGTTATTGTATCTACATACGGATACACCATTTACCACAAACGCAAAAAAAATGAACATGATGCCAAAGCTTATTTCCTTGCAGAAGGAACGCTTACCTGGTGGGCCATCGGCGCTTCGTTAATTGCATCTAATATATCTGCAGAGCAATTCATAGGCATGAGTGGGGAAGGATACTTTTTGGGTATTGCGGTTGCCGCTTATGAATGGATTGCGGCGATTGCACTTATCATTGTTGCAGTATGGTTTATCCCCGTGTACCTTAAGAATCATATTTATACTATGCCTCAGTTTCTCAAAACAAGGTATAATGAATCCGTGGCTTTGATCATGGCGATTTTCTGGTTGTTTTTATATGTGTTTGTTAATCTGACCTCTATTTTATATTTAGGAGCCGCGGCTATTAACGGCCTTGCCGGTGGTGGCTATCTTCATTACATAATGTTAGGGCTTGCCATATTTGCTTTGGTGATATCCCTGGGTGGTATGAAAGTAGTTGCTTATACCGATGTAATACAGGTGGCCGTGTTAATTATTGGAGGGTTGGTTACTACCTACATAGCTCTAACCACTGTGGGTGAATATTTTGGCGTGGGCCAAAATGCAATAGCAGGATTTAAAGTATTGATGCGTGAAGCTCCGGAACATTTTAAAATGATCATTCCCAAACCAACCGCAGCTTCGACTCAAAACGAAATTAGTAAGTACATTACTTTTCCCGGCTTTTTATCTTACCTGGCTGGTATCTGGATCATTAACCTCAACTATTGGGGCTGTAACCAATATATAACACAAAGAGCATTGGGTGCCGATTTACAAACCGCCCGCACGGGTATTTTATTTGCCGGGTTTTTAAAGCTGTTGATGCCTCTTATTGTTATGTTACCTGGCATAGCAGCTTTTGTTTTGTATAACAGTTCCAGCCATCCGGATATTGCCAATCATTTACCGAAATTGGTAGGTGGCAAAGATGGAGCATATTCAGCGGTGCTCACTTTTTTACCTACCGGCTTAAAAGGTTTATCTGTTGCAGCCTTAACCGCGGCTATTGTTGCTTCCCTGGCCGGGAAAGTAAATAGCATTTCCACTATTTATACGTTGGATATTCATAAAAAATATTTTCAAAAGGATGCAGATGAAAGGAAACAGGTTTACACGGGCAGGATTGCTGTTTTCGCAGCGATGATCCTGGCCGTTCTGTTTACCTGGAACGACCTCTTGGGCATTGGCGGGGTAGGCGGGTTCACTTATATTCAAAAATATACCGGCTTTATTAGCCCCGGTGTATTTGCTATGTTTTTCCTTGGTATGTTTTGGAAACGAACTACGGGTTTGGCTGCCATTGTTGGTGTTATAACAGGCTTCCTGCTATCTGTATTATTTAATGAATTTGCACCACAGCTGTTTGGGAATAATACTTTTTTATATACTGCTTATCCAAATGGAAAAGGCGGCTTTGAAATACCCTTTCATATTTGTATGGGATTATCATTTCTGTTTACAATGATTATTATGATTGCTATAAGTATGGGCGGCCCAAAAGTAAATCCAAAAGCATTTGCATTAGATACTCAAATGTTTAAGTTAAAGCCCCAGACACTTGCCCTGATCGTGCTTACATTATTAATTATAGCCGGGTTATATGTCAAATTCTGGTAACATCCAGGGAGGTACTGTTATACACTCCGTATTTTGAAAATACACGTCGTAAACCGGCAATAATATAAACATTGGAATATCAAACCAGGACGGTAGCATTATTAAAACAGCCAAAATAAAAAAAAGATATTATGGACAAAAAGCAAGAGATAGTAAACCTTATTATTGAACAAGGAATACTCCCCCTTTATTTTCATCCTGATGCAGACGTAAGTGTGCAAATACTGAAATCCTTGTACAGTGCAGGCATCCGGGCAGTAGAATATACAAACAGGGGTGAAGCCGCAATAAATAATTTTTTACAATTGCGGAAAATAGCAGATAAAGAAATGCCCGGGTTACAGTTAGGCATTGGTACCATCAGGAATAAGATAGAGGCAACAGAATTTATTAATGAGGGAGCTGATTTTATTGTTTGTCCGGGCGTGATAGAAGCAGTTGCCGCCCTGGCAGATAGCAACGATTTGCTCTGGGTACCGGGTTGTTTTACTCCAACGGAGATCATTCTTGCAGATGATTTGGGAGCCCAACTGGTAAAACTTTTTCCCGGAAGTTTATTGGGGCCACCTTACCTAACGGCTATGAAAGAAATATTTCCTGGTTTGTTGTTCATGCCCACAGGTGGTGTGGAAACCAATGAAGACAATTTAAGTAGCTGGTTTAAAAGCGGGGCAAGCGCAGTGGGCATGGGTAGTAAACTGATCAGTAAAACTTTAATGGAAACAAAAGATTATGCAGGCCTGGAATCACTAACAAAACAAACTTTACAAATTGTACAGACAATAAAGAGCGGTTAATTATATCATCACACTCTTATATAATGAAGTCTTCTGATCAAAACTGCCAGGTATAGTATTAATTTCTCTTAGTCTTTTTATTAATTTCAGTCTTGAACACAAAGTTCTGGTAATTGGTTATTTTTAATAATTTGAAAAAATTATTGGAATATTAAAAACATGAGTGTTATTACTGAATACAAGATCCATAACAAAATGCTTATAGCAGTGGATTGCATCATACTTGGCTTTGGCGGAAAGGATTTAAAGGCATTGCCGGTAAAAAGAGGTTTTGAGCCAGGATCGGGAAACTGGTCATTAATGGGTGGATTTGTAAAAAAAGAAGAGTCAGTGGAAACTGCAGCTTTTCGTATACTGGAAGTGCTTACGGGGATTACCAATATTTACCTGGAGCAATTATACAGTTTTGGAGATATAAATCGCGATCCGGGTGGGCGGGTAGTTTCTATTGCCTATTTTGCTTTAATAAAAATTGACGATTATTCTGCCGGTGCCCATGGAGTTTAGATTCACTAATTTATTGTAATGAATAAGATTTTTTGCTTTGGAGAATTATTGTTGCGTTTGTCGCCGGAGTTGGACGGCAAATGGTTAACACAATCCCTGATGCCTGTTTATATAGGAGGAGCAGAATTAAATACGGCCACTGCACTGGCAAAATGGAATGTCCCTGTTACTTATTGTACTGCACTACCGGGTAATTATTTATCGAAAGAAATTTGTGAAGAATTAGACAAAAGAAATATAAATACCGGACGGGTAATTTTTTCAGGAAACAGGATCGGAACTTATTATTTACCACAAGGATCAGACCTTAAAAATGCGGGGGTAATCTATGACCGGGCCTGGTCTTCCTTTTCTGAATTACAACCGGGGCAGATTGATTGGGATGTAGTGCTGGCCCACGTTTCATGGTTTCATTTTAGTGCTATCAGCCCTGCATTAAATCAAAATATTGCAACAATTTGTAAAGAAGCAGTTGAAGTAGCGTCAAAAAGAAAGATAACGATTTCGGTAGATCTTAATTACCGCTCAAAATTGTGGCAATATGGAAAAAAGCCAAAGGAAATAATGCCGGCGTTGGTCGAGCATTGTGATGTAGTTATGGGAAATATCTGGTCGGCTGATGATTTATTAGACATCGGCGTTGATGCTGATATTCATAATAAAAAAAGTAAGCTTGTTTATTTGGAGCATGCAAAAAAAACTGCTGAAAATATTATGCGCAGCTTCCCTGCATGTAAGTCGGTAGCCAATACATTTCGTTTTGATGATGGAGATAGAACCAGTTATTATGCATCCTTCAATATAAATGGCGGCCAGTTTGTTTCGCAGGAATTTTCAACAAATAAAGTAGTCGATAAAGTTGGCAGTGGCGATTGTTTTATGGCAGGATTGATTTACGGATTTTATAATAAGTTAGGCTCAAGGGAGATTATTGATTTTGCATCTGCCGCCGCATTCAATAAATTATTCGTTAAGGGGGATGCTACTACATCGACTGTTGAAGAGATTATGGCACTGGTTAAAGATACCGTTGAATAAGAACTTAAAGAATTACACTAATTTGATCGAATTACACGATCCGATAACTATCGGATTAACAAAAAAGCGGCATGAGTTTATGTAATCTGCAAGTTGCTACGCAGCCTGTTGATTCTTGTGATTTGGAATTCGTGTAATTTGATCAAATTCATGTAATAAAAAATATATTTTCATGAGCGATAGTCAATTTTTTCTGAACGATAATTTTTTACTGCACTCAAAGCAGGCGCAGGTATTATATCATGAATATGTAAAGCATCTTGCAATAATAGATTATCACACGCATCTCTCTTCTGAAAACATTTCTTCTAATAAAAAATTCGAAAACCTTACAGAAATATGGCTTAAAGGCGATCATTATAAATGGCGGGCGATGCGGGCCGCAGGTGTTGATGAAAAATTTATCACAGGGGCATCTTCAGATAAAGAAAAATTTCTCTACTGGGCAAAGACGGTTCCTCAAACTATTAGCAATCCATTATTTCACTGGACACATCTCGAATTGAAAGATCCTTTCGGTATAAAAAAATACCTGGACCAGGAATCTGCAGAAGATATTTATACACAATGCAATGCTATGTTGCAGGAGGATTCATTTAATGTAGTATCACTCCTGAAAAAATTTAATGTGCAAGCTGTGGTAACTACTGATGATCCATGCGATGATTTGCATTTTCATCAAAACATTAAAAAGAATTCTCCGGGATTTTCCGTAACGCCTACATTTCGCCCGGACGCGTATATTCAAATTGATGAAATCGATAGCTTCATAACTAAGGTTCATCAGCTGCAGAAAATCTCAAATATTGAAATTAAAGATCTAAATTCTTTTATTCAGGCGCTTCATAAAAGAATAGACTTTTTTCACTATAATGGTTGCCGCATAAGTGACCATGGCCTGCGATATATTCCTAACAGGATTTATTATTCAGGTCAGCTCGACAAATCTTTTCAATCTGTATTGCAAAATAATCCGGGTGTTGTTATAGATAAAGATCATTTCACGGGTTATGTTTTAAAGGAATTGTGTAAAATATATCATTCAAAAAACTGGGTGCAGCAGTTTCATCTCGGAGCGTTGCGAAACAATAACGCACGCCTGCAAAAATCAATTGGGGCAGATTGCGGTTGCGATTCTATCGGAGATTATCAGCAGACAGGGGGCTTATCGGTTTTGCTCAATCATCTTGATGAGGGCAACCTGCTTGCAAAAACGATTTTATATAATGTTAACCCCGCCGATAATGAATTGTTTGCCACTATGGCCGGCAATTTCAATGACGGTGTCATAAAAGGTAAAGTTCAATATGGTACCGCCTGGTGGTTTCTTGATCAGAAAGATGGGATAGAAAAACAATTAGGCACCCTCTCGTCTATGGGATTGATAAGCACATTTATTGGGATGACAACAGATTCGCGAAGTTTTCTTTCCTATTCAAGACATGAATACTTCCGTCGCATATTGTGCAATTTTTTTGGGGCGCAAATGGATAAGGGTGAATTGCCCGATGATGAAAAATGGATAGGAAAAATACTACAGGATATTTGTTATTACAATGCAAAAAGCTATTTTGATCCTGATAATACGTGATCGGAATTAATACTGTTCGTGTCTATAAATACTTTTATTCTATTTCACCGCATAGGCACAGAGGATCATAGGTTCACATAGAAAATGTATATCACTGGTATATATTTTTCTATGTGTATAGATATGTGATTAAGGGTACTATGGTGGTTCAGCAATTTCATGCATAATGAGCGAAGTAGCCAAAAAGTAACTCCAGGTAATTAATTATCAAACGGGTCAGATGACAATAAGCTTTGCAGTTAGCAGAAACAAAAGACGTTTAAGAGATATTTGCATAAACTCCTGTTTGAATACCAGGATGCATCCAAAATTGTTATGCTACTGGGTGGGTTATCATCCTGCTCCATCGAATCAGAGATTAGGCCTGGGGCGTCATCCAAAGCTGGAACTTTATTTTACCACGTTACAGTCCTGATGTGAATGCTTTAGAAAGAGCTGATGGCAAATTAGAAAGAAAATAACTTATGATCCTTTTATCAAATCATTGAAGGAAAAGAAACTGCTTTCTGGAAAATATTCTTTCACTATCAAAGGCTTAATCATGAATTAAAATTAATTTATGAAATTAATTATTAGACTTTATATTAATTCATTTTCCAGAATAAGTTAATGGTATAAATAACTAACCTGCGGGGTTGCCGCTACATGCAATTTTTATTTAACTCCTCTTACCGATGCAGAGGTTGTAGCACCAAGCTTTTTGGCAACCTGCATGACTCTCACAATATCACCCCAACTTACCAAAGAATCTGCATTAATAACTACCGCCGGTTTTATAATGCTGTCACCCACGCGAAGCTGCTTCTTCAACGAAGATTCCAATGAATCAAAAATTATTTTTTGCTGTCCGAGATAGATGTCGCGGTTCTTATTGATACTTACAATTACACTTTGCTTCGCCTTTGTATCACTTGTAGCTTTGGGATTGTTCATCTTAATAACATTGGGATTTGCGAGGGTTGAGATGATCAAAAAGAAAAACATAAGGATAAACAAAATATCATTCAGTGGCCCGGTATCGACCTCCGTATTTTCTTTTGTATATTTTTTTCTTATGCTCATGATGAAAATTAGTAATTAGTAGCTAACCTGGTCAACGTGTCGGTTCCTGGAGAATATCAGCAAATTCTGCACTGGCAATTTCCATTTTATTTTCTATCCTGTTGATCTGGGCCGTAAGATAACTGTGCCCTATATACGCCAATATGCCGATTATTAAACCTGTGGCAGAGGTGATCATTTTGATATAAATGCCATCTGCAATAGTGTTAGGGGTATATTCTGTGCTCGCAGCAATTCCTTTAAATAATGCAAGCATTCCTATAATAGTTCCCAGGAAACCAAATAACGGTGCGATGCGGGCAACGATGGAAATAATAGAAAGATTTTTTTCAAGCTTGTACAATTCAAGCACCCCAACATTCTCCATACTTTTTTCAATGGCATCAATTGGTTTCCCGATGCGTTGTATTCCTTTATCAATAATTTGTGCAACCGGGTTACTATTGTTCTTTGAAAAGCTCCTGGCAGCAGCTACATTACCGTTAACGATGTGGTCGCGTATGATGCGCATAAAATTATCATCAATCTTTGCAGCCTTGTTTATGGCGATAAACCTTTCAAAAAAGAAATAGACTGCAGCAATAAATAAGATAGCCAAAGGAATCATTATGATACCACCGCTTACGAGTACTTCCCATAAGTTTTGGACTTTAGGTACAGCCTTGGCTACGCCGGTAGTATCCGCCTGGAGAAAAAATAGATCCATCTGATGAGGTTTGAACAAATGTAAATAGTAATTTGATAAATGGTTAATAAGTTGAAACTGAGACGAAAACTTTAACTTAAATGTTGCAAACGGATTATTTGGAGCATATTATAAGGCTTATCTTTAAAAAAGTGCCATTTGACCATTAAATTTTCTATAACGGCTTTATTAATCTACGGTAATTATTTTTAAGTATTGTAATAAAGTTCGATAAATTCAGCAGGTAATAAAACCGGAATTTCTGATAAATAATAGTCATGTGCGTTTCTCGTTATTATCAAATCGACGGGGAGAGAAGAAGCACTAAAGTATTGCAACGCATCTTCAAGATCGGGGAAATTGCTGTACAAAACCTCTTTCATTATTTTGGGATCTTCAGTAGTAAATTCAAATTCAGAAAAAATTGCTTTGATGATTTTATTCAAAGAAGGTTTTTTAGAAATAAACTTTCCAAACATAATATAAGCGATAGCAAATGTGGTAGTAGAAATAAAAGGTTTGCCGTAATGTTTCCTTATGATAGTTATTGTTTCCTTTGCCTGCTGATGGGATAAAGATGATTTATTTAAAAAGTCAATTATGACGTTAGCATCCAAAAAAATTTTCTTCATTTTCGTTTTCCAATAATATCCAGTAATAACCCTTTTTTACCGGTATTAAAAATTCCGGCGTATTTTTCCACCCATTCATCTTTTTCCAAATTTTTTTTACGAGCTGTCTTTTGTTGCAAATCCTCCAAAAACTGGTTCAGAAGAAAGGATACGCTTGTATTTATTTCCCGGGCATATTTTTTTGCAAACCTGATATTTTTTTCTTCAACAAGTATGGTGAGCTTATTTTTCATGCATTATATATTTGTACGTACAAATATAAATTTTATACGGCGCACAAAAAAAGTTTGAAAAAAGTTTGAAAGTTGTTTGATGGAATTGTTCGATACCTTATTTCTTTTTATCCATTTGTTGCATAGCCATAATCTGGCGCATCGTTTTTTCCATGCCTTCGCTGCTGCCATCAAGAAAAATAACATTCCCCTTACCCAGCTCAGCAAAATTCTTAATGGCTTCTGTCCACATGCTGAATAAAATTACATTGGTATCGAGGTTTGCCTGTTTCATTTGTTCTGCTGCCTGGCTCATCCCTTTGGCGACTTCTTCACGAAAGAGTGCAACGCCCTGCCCGCGCAATTGTGCTGCCAGCCTCTCAGCTTCTGCGGCGATTTTTATTGCATTCCCTTCGGCTTCCGCTGATTTTGTTTTTGTTATTAATAGGGCCTGCCCCTCATTTTCTGCGGCAGCTT
>JBDTZL010000383.1:0-9369 GCA_040005125.1 Ginsengibacter sp. | reverse complement strand
ACCGTTCTCTGTTCAATCCTTTTCTCATAGTTTTTGCCTTCGAAAATACGGTGAACATAAATACCAGGCGTATGGATTTCATCAGGATTAAGTTGCCCGGGCTCCACCAATTCTTCTACTTCTGCAATCGTAATTTTGCCTGCCATAGCCATAAGTGGATTAAAGTTCCTGGCAGTTTCTTTATAAATAAGATTGCCCATAGAATCGCCTTTCCATGCTTTTACTAATGAAAAATCGGGTTCAAATGCATATTCCAGTAAATATTGCTTACCATTAAATTCACGAACTTCTTTTCCTTCTGCTACTTCTGTGCCCACACCCGCAGGGGTAAAAAATGCCGGAAATCCATATCCTGAAGCCATACATCTTGTAGCAAGCGTACCCTGGGGAATTAACTCAACTTCAATTTCCCCGCTTAACAACTGTCTTTCAAATTCTGAATTCTCTCCTACATAGGAAGCAATCATTTTTTTTACCTGTTTCTTCTGCAACAATAACCCAATTCCGAAATCATCAACCCCGGCATTATTCGAAATGCAGGTAAGATTGTTAACGCCCTTATTGATCAAAGCTGCGATACAATTTTCCGGTATTCCGCATAAACCAAAACCCCCGAGCATTATAATGCTCCCATTTTTAATATCGGCAATGGCCTCCCGGGCATTTAAGCAAATCTTATTCAACTGCTTTTATTTTGTTTATAGAATCTTTTTTCATTGGTTTATATCCTCCTCTTGATTTCAAATCATTTTGTCTTTGATTTTGAATATTCATGCTGTCAAAGATAATGCGCATTATTTCGGGATGACTTGTGTACCATGAATAGCTTTGTTCGAAAGCTGAAGATGTTATATGGTGAATTTCAAATACCTTTTGGGTGAGCATTTTAGTTTCTGCAACTTCACTAACTGAAGAATCTTTATGGGCGATCTCTGCAGAAAACGCCTGGGCTCTTATTACATCCCACAGAATATCCTGCATTTCTTTTTGCTGAATAATTTCTGCAGGGATTTTATTTTTCCCTGAACATGAAAACAAAATAAAGCACATTATAAAGAAAAAAAAATTTCTCATTACTTAAGCCCGTCTTTATATTTAGCCGCAGATGAAACATCAAGACGCTGTAGCAGATCCAGTGCTCTTGATTTATCTGGTGGGGTTGCTTTTGAAAAGATTTTGATGAGCTCCTGTGTTTTCCCCTGGAAAAAAAATTGCAAAATCATAGTATTGGCATTATCAGTATTGAAAGTATTCAGGTCACTAAGAACCTTCAACACCTGCACTCTTGCATTTGCTTCTTCATCATAAAGTTTATCCATTCCAAGCCTGTAATAGCCATATATGGCATCATGCATAACAGTGTACCTGCTGTTTAATAAATTTTCTGCCAGCCAGTAACGATTTCTTGTGCCATCAAAAGCTTTCCACCCTGAAATATTTTTTCCTTCGGGCGCATTGTTTACTATATTTTGCGCTTTTTGAAAATATGGATCACCGCCTCGCGGTGAAAATGAGTCATAATCCATTCCCAGGATGATATTTATATAATAAGCAAAGATTGCCGTAAGATTTGAGCTCAATGGGTCTGTTCCCGAAACCCTGTTATCATTGAATTCCAATTGCTGAAATTCAGCATACTTAAACACTACATCGTTATCCTGGAAATTAATTATAGGGGAATTATAAGCTGAATTAAACACAGGCCTTGCAGACTGGAGAGACAGGGAAGCTTTATAAACATTGGGGTCATCGGTTGATTCGAGATTCAGCAAAAAACTACAATTAATTTTTTCCGGTTCAGCAAAGTTATCCGTGCTCCATTTCCGGTTATTTACAAAAGTATTCAGTGCAGTCTGTAAGGTTTGGAATGTTTTTTTGTCAACATTATTCGCAACCCGGTTACTAAGCACACTCACACGTGCCTTAAGCTCCTGGGCATGGCAAATAACAGCTGAAAAAAATAAAGAGAAAAAAAAGGTTATTCTATGCATTTCTATAATTAATAATTGCGTTTACAATATCGTTAGCAACTTCTTTTTTTGATTTTTTATCAAAATTGTATTCATTTCCTCTTTTATCAAAAATAACAATTTTGTTGGTGTTGCGCCCGAAACCTGCTCCTTCATCATTTAAAGAGTTAAGAATAATAAGATCAGCGTTTTTCAGAGATAATTTTTTAAGAGCATTTTCTTTTTCATTGGTCGTTTCTAACGCAAATCCCACCAATGTCTGGCGTGTGGTTTTCAATTCGCCTGCTTTTGAAAGTATATCTTTTGTTTTTACGAGCTTTATTGAAAGTTCGTCGTCTCCCTTTTTGATTTTCTCCTTTGAAGGTTTCTCCGGTGTATAGTCTGAAACCGCAGCAGCCATTATAATAATATCACTTTTATCTAAATGCGCCAGGCATGCATCATACATTTCATTTGCTGATCTTACTCTTATGGTTTCTATGTCCTGGTGAACAGATACCTCAGCAGGCCCGAGAATGAGCCTTACCTTGGCTCCCCTTGCAGCCAATTCCTGTGCAATTGAAATTCCCATTGTACCTGTAGAATGATTACTAATAAACCGTACAGGATCAATTGCCTCATAAGTAGGGCCGGCAGTTACCAGCGCATGTATCCCTTTCAAGGCATTTTGTGTTGAAAAAAAATCCAGGAGGACATTTACAATTTCTTCCGGTTCTGCCATTCTACCCTCCCCTTTCAAGCCACTGGCAAGATCTCCATTATTGACAGGTAACAACCTGGCTCCATTTTGTTTTAAAACTTCAATATTGTTTTGATTTGAAGGATGATGCCACATATCTTCATCCATGGCGGGTGCAATTAAAACAGGGCATGTTGCAGAAAGCCATACAGCCAATAATAAATTATCGCAAATACCATTGGCCATTTTTGCCAAAGTATTGCATGAAGCAGGCGCAATCAACATTACATCTGCCCAACGCCCAAGCATTACATGATTTGCCCATGTTTCTTCATCAAAAAGATCGGAAAGTACTTTGTTTTTGGATAATGTGGAAAATGTTAAGGGTGATACGAAATCAATTGCAGCCTTAGTCATCACTATTTTCACTTCAGCTCCATTTTTTATAAGCAGCCTTAGTAACACAACCGCTTTATAAGCAGCTATGCTTCCTGTTACACAAAGCAAAATCTTTTTACCGTAAAAAATCCCCGGGCTCATGTTGTGATATGTTTATCAAACCTGGCTGCCAATGATTTAATTTTTCTTTCTAATTACAACCAAAATCTGCCAGGCATTATTGAATAAAAAAAATGGCGGTAAAAGCCGCCATTAAAATTATAATTTCTTATGCAAAGATTACCACAAAATCACATCACCATAAAAATAGGGCAACCGCGAAAAGGCTAATCAAAAAGGTTATCCTCATTTCTGCGATAATAAATTTTATCCTCCATGAATTCGGCAGTAGCCAAAAGTGCGGGATTGGGCATTCTTTCGTATGCTTTGGAAATTTCTATCTGCTCTTTATTTTCATGAATCTCCTCCAGGCTGTCGGTATGACTTGCAAATTCTTCCAATTTGTTATGAAGCTCCTCTTTAATAGAAATATTAATCTGGTTTGCCCTTTTTGCAATTACGGCAATAGATTCATATAAGTTTCCTGTTTTTGCTTTTACATCGGTAAGGTTTTTTGTTTCAACAACATTACTGGTGTTAGCGCTCTGCTGGCGTCTTAGTTTGCTCATTTTGTATTAGTTTAATATTATTCAGACTTAAATTTTTATAATTTTCTGCTTCTTTAAGCATTTTACTTTCAGGATACCTGTCAGCAAAATCAAAATATTCAGTAGAGACTTTTTGATACCGTTCTTCCTGTTTATCGGGTATGCTTAATTTAGCAAACTCGTAATAAGATTTAATAGCCATCAGCATATATTCCTCACCTTTATTTGATTCGGGATAAAGGTTCAATAAGTTCGCAAATGAAATTCCTGCAGCCCGATATTGCTGAAGATTGTAATACAGTTGTGCGGTTTTATATTCCTTTAATTCAAGTTTACTCCTGCCCTTCGCTATTATTTCATTTGCATCTTTTATTCGTGGTGAATTAGGATACGTATTAATAAAAGACTGCATCATGCCAATTGCCTTGCTTGTGTTTATTTGCTCAAGTTCTACATTTGGTGATTGCAAATAATAAGTATAGGCATGCATATAAGCTACTTCCTCTGCCCTGGTACTGTTTGGAAATACTTCTAAAAATCCTTTGAAAAGATTTTCAGCATCAGCGTAATTTTTTTGATAGAAAGAACAGTAGGCATATTTGTAGTACAACTCTTCAAATTTTTCCGTGCCTTTGAAAACAGAAAATAGCTCTATATATAACTCTTCAGCATTTTTATAGTTCTTTTTTGCAAAATACTCATCTGCTTTTTTCAGTTTAAATTCAAAATCCTTGCTTTTAAGTACTTTATTAAACTGTGTGCTACAAGCGGTCAAAATTAAAAGTGGCATTAATAAGACTAAAACTAACTTCATAAAGAGGTGCGAAATTAAGTGATTTTGGACAAAAATGATTTTTTAATAAAATTATACAAAATCGAAGCAGTTAATGTTTTGGTAATTACAAAAAAACCCTCCCCAAAAAGGGAAGGGTCTTATCATTGAGCAAAAAGTGGCCTTATTTACTTGATTTGATATCAACGGTATTTGCGTCACCGCCGCCTACTTCACAGTGTGTATCAATACGATCTATGCTTATTGATTCCTTTTCTGTTAAGTAAGTTTTAATTGCTGCTACTCTTTTATTACATAGAGCCTGTGAAGCTTTTGAAGCTGCAGGATATCCTGTAACAATTATTGAGCAATTAGGATTGTCTTTCAATTTAGAAGCTACCGTAGCCAACATTGCTTTCGCATCGCTGCTTAGATTAGCTGTATTTCCTTTTCCTTTGAAAGATACACTTGGCAGATCTCCTATTTTGCAAACATTCGCATTCTTTAAGCTGTCGATAATTTTGCAACATTCAGGATCAGGGCATTTGCCTACACCGTCTGCATCAACAGGCTGACATTCGGTAGGAGTTATCAATTGCTTGTCTTTACAATCCGGAACACCGTCACCATCTGTATCTTTAGTAACACCATGTGTATCAACAGGACAACCTGCAGGTGTGTTTGGTTCTTTATCAAGCTGGTCAACAACACCATCACCATCAGCATCATCAAATACAGGCTTAGGTATTTTCATATGCTTAGGATTATTAATTTCACTGTAAGCATAGTCAAGTGGATTGATCCACCAAAGAGGTTCAACTGCTTTTTTGCCTATATTAAAGTTCAATCCTACTGAGGCGTAATTATAAGTATCGTAATCTCCCGTTAGCACGCCATTAACATTATCCTGCCATTGCTGGCCATCCATCAAATCATCTTTTGCGAAAGAAATTCTGTCTTCAATAGCCAGGTTTATACGCTTGCCTAATTTAAATGCTATTCCTGCCAAAATAGTTCCGGTAGGCCTTAAAGTCTGCCCAAATAATTTGGGACGACGATTCCCATCGTTTTGTGCATCAGTTTCATAAGAATCATCCATCATGGATTTTAACTTGTCGCGGGTATCTTTCCTGTTTGAATAACCTCCGGCAGTTATCTGACTAAATGTATATGGCGTTGAGCCGTTCAAAGCATTGATCTTTGTATCATAAATCATTAAACCAGCACCAGCACCGGCATAAATCACCATTCCTGTTTTTTGTTTATGAAAGCGAATGTTATTTAAAGTAAAAATACCTTGTAAGGTAAGATCCTGTACATGCGAACGATAGTTATAATAAACCTGGTCCGTCGGGGCATAACCAGCGTTCACCCAGGCGGGATTACTTTTCCATCCTGCTGATGGTTTCCAATCTAATCCTTTAGCACCACCATAAACGTATTCCAATCTCAAAGAAAAAAGGTAACCCAATGCTTTACGGATATGAATTCCAAATCCTGCTGTCGGTAATTTTGCAGAAACATCACCGCTTATAGAAAACATACCTCCTGAAACACCAATTTCCATTTCATTACGTGGTTTTGCCGGAAAATCGTAGGTGTTATTCATGAACTCATTTTGTTGTGCTGCTCCCTTTTTAGTAACAACGCTCGAGTCAAAAATATTGTAAACGCCCGTATCCTGAGCGAAAACGCCGAAGGAGAAAAGGGATAAAATCCCCATTAATAATAATTTGTGCTTTTTGCTTGCCATAACTTTTGGATTAATGATTTCTTAAATAAACTGGTTGATTGTTTGCAAAAATATTAAACGAATGCCAATATTCAAATTTTTTTTAGCAATACTTTAGATTTTGAACCATTTATATATCCTTGCAATTTTGTAAACTTATGACTAATATTTGAGCAACTATGATGCATAGACGCAAATTTTTACTTTCCGATGGCATCCATTTCTAATACGTTTAATCTCTTAAAAGTATAACCATAGAGATTACTATTTATTACCTACTTATTCGATTCTGTGCTATATTGCCTTTTTATAGCCAATGAAGTTTTCAAAAGATCTTATTGCGGAAGAATTACACACTTTCGAGCAAAAATTCACTCAGTCGGTAAAGAGCCACACTCCTTTACTTGACAGAATTATGAAATATATCATTAAGAGGAAAGGAAAACAATTGAGGCCGATGTTTGTGTTTTTAAGTGCTAAACTTCATGGCAAAATAAATGAATCTACTTACAGGGCCGCCGCATTGGTCGAATTATTACATACCGCAACATTGGTGCATGATGATGTAGTTGACGAATCGCTCGAAAGAAGAGGGTTTCTTTCGATAAATGCGTTATGGAAAAACAAAATTGCTGTTCTTGTTGGAGATTATTTACTTTCCAAGGGGTTGCTTTTATCCACCGAAGCAGGGGACTTCAGGCATCTTCACATTTTATCGAATGCGGTAAAAGAAATGAGCGAAGGCGAATTGCTCCAGATTGAAAAAGCAAGAAAATTAAATCTAAAGGAAGATATCTACTTTGAAATTATAAGAAGCAAAACCGCTTCTTTACTGTCATCTGCATGTGCCGTAGGCGCCTGGAGCACCAGTAATGACGAAAATATAACTGAGAAAATGAAGATGTTCGGGGAAAAAACGGGAATAGCTTTCCAGATAAAAGACGACCTGTTTGATTATGGAAATGAAGATATCGGCAAGCCAACCGGCAATGATCTTAAAGAAAAAAAACTGACGCTGCCCCTGATCTATACGCTTAATAATATCAATACGGCTGAGAAAAGAAAAATAATATACATCATTAAAAATCAAAATAAAGATCCCGAAAAAATTAAATACGTTTTGCAAAAAGTAACTGAAACAGGAGGAATTAAATACGCTGCAAAAAAAATGATGGAATACCGTGATGAAGCTTTGGCGGTTTTATTTGAATTTCCCGAAAGCGATGTGAGAAAAGGTTTGGAGGAATTAGTTCTGTTCACAACGGACAGGAAGTATTAATGTGCTGATTAGCCAATGTGCTGATTAGTTAATATGCCAATACACTGATTAACATCAACTGATAAACTAATTAACCTTTCAACTAATTAACCAGTTATCCTATCAACTAACCAACCAATAAACTAACCAACCAATGAACTTCCCTTTTAACTGTTTAACTTATTAACTAACTTACGATCACTGCAATTGGCTAATTGGCTGATTGGCACTTTAGCTAATTATGAGTTATGGAAAAAAGATGGAAAATATTATCGGCAGATGAAAATAAAGTTATTGCCTTACAACAATCTCTCAATATAAGTTTTACTCTTTGCAAAATCCTGGTGCAAAGAGGTATTGACACATTCGAAAAAGCTAAAGATTATTTCCGGCCAC
Source organism: Ginsengibacter sp. (assembly GCA_040005125.1). Lineage (GTDB taxonomy): Bacteria > Bacteroidota > Bacteroidia > Chitinophagales > Chitinophagaceae > Ginsengibacter. The sequence continues at coordinate 1,516 of JBDTZL010000383.1, read as the reverse complement.
AACTATCTCACCTCCATGATCCCTTTTTAATGAAGGATATGGATAAAGCGGTAACACGAATTCTGCAGGCAATAAATAAAAATGAAAAAATTCTTGTATTTGGAGATTATGATGTAGATGGTACCACTTCCGTAGCATGCATGTACCGGTTTCTTAAAAAAATTTATAAAGAAGATAACATTGCGTTCTACGTTCCGCATAGATATAAAGAAGGCTATGGTGTAAGTAAACAGGGAATTGACTTTGCAAAAGAAAACGGATTTGCCCTCATTGTATCACTGGATTGCGGAATAAAATCTTTTGATCTTATAGCTTATGCCCGCCGCCTGGGCCTCGATTTTATTGTATGCGATCATCATTTGCCCGACATCCAGCTTCCCCCTGCCATTGCTATTTTGAATCCAAAACAAAAAGACTGTAACTATCCTTATAAAGAACTTTGCGGCTGCGGAGTCGGGTTCAAGCTTATAACAGCGCTCTCACAGCAATTAGGGTTACCCGAAGAAGACTACACCTGCTATCTTGACCTGGTAGTAACTGCTGTAGGCGCAGATATTGTTCCTATAACCGGCGAGAACAGGGTACTTGCCTATTTTGGGATGCAAAAGCTTAACAGCAATCCTTTTGCAGGGATAAAATGCCTCATCCAATTAAGCGGGGTTGTAAAAAGATTTTCTATCAACGACGTAGTATTTATTATTGCTCCGCGTGTAAATGCCGCCGGTCGCATGGATGATGCAACCAAGGCTGTTATGATGTTTATTGAAGACGATTTTACAAAAGCAATGGAATATGCTGAAATGTTGCACAGTGACAATACTGATCGCAAAGAAGCGGATACTAATATTACAGAAGAAGCATTTGCAATGATTGAAAGCGATACGATAATGATCGGGAGAAAAACTACAGTGGTATTTAAATCACATTGGCATAAAGGCGTTGTGGGAATTGTAGCCAGCAGGCTGATTGAAAAATATCACCGCCCTACAGTTGTTCTTGCCCAAAGTGGTGAATTTGTGGGTGGAAGCGCACGCAGTGTCCCAGGCTTTAACCTGTATGAGGCCGTCCACGCATGCCGCGAATATTTAATTGGGTATGGGGGACATTTTGCTGCTGCCGGCATGACCATGCTGCCGGAAAATGTTGATGCATTCAGCAATAAGTTTGAGGAGATTGTTTCGTCTATAATAGAGCCACGTCTTTTAATTCCGGAGATACAAATTGATGCAGAAATTGATTTTAAAAATATCACCAAAAGCTTTTATAATATTACTACGCAAATGGAGCCTTACGGGCCTGAAAACCTTCGGCCGGTATTCATCACCAAAAATGTAATGGACACTTCATGGTCAAAGATTGTTAAAGAACTCCATATACGTTTTGTGCTGAAGCAGGACAATATTGTATTAACAGGAATCGGTTTCAATATGGCAGAAAAATTTTATTTACTGCAAATGAAAAAGCCAATCGATATAGTTTATACCATTGATGAAAATGAATGGAACGGCGAAACAAA
>JBDTZL010000151.1:0-30067 GCA_040005125.1 Ginsengibacter sp. | reverse complement strand
ATACTTCCTGGTCGGCATAAGTAAAACCATCTTCATAAGTGTTTTGCTGCTGATCAGCACGTCGCAAATAATTACTTCCTGCACCGGTGAAAAGTGTGTTGGGCATAAACCGGCCCGACTTCTCTATTTCGGGGAAATCTTTTTTTACTACTTTAGCCATAGGGGGAGGAAAGTCAACACCTTTCCCTATCGTACCATTATCTTCGTATTCCCCAACGATCCTGTAAATGCGATCGCCGTCAGGATATGATTTATCATAACCCAGTTCATCTTTGATAAATAAAGCAATCAATAAGCAGGCAGCAATGCTCAATGCAAATCCGCCTATTTTAATTGCAGAGTACATTTTCTGTTTGCGCAATTGCCGTATGGCTATTTTAAAATAATTTTTAAACATAATATTTTATTAATAGATGATGTCTTTTATGATTGACTATTGAAGCCTCACCCCAACCCCTCTCCTGCAGAGAGGGACATTATCTGTTCGGCATCCCTTTATTTTCTATCTCTTCTTGGTTTTCACTGGCCCTTCTCCCGATGGTATCGGGAGGATAGTATCGGTAGGGACGTTATCGACAACTGGCAACCGCAAGGGCTGCCCCTACTCGGTTCTCAGCGACTTCACGGGATTTGCAATTGCTGCTTTTATTGCCTGGAAACTCACCGTTATCAATGCAATGAATAGAGCCAGCAGGCCGGCTGCAATAAATACGATGCCGCTAATATGTATCCTGTATGAATAGCTTTCCAGCCAGCTTTTCATCATCCACCAGGCAATCGGAAACGCGATAAGGCAGGAGATAACTACAAGTTGCAAAAAATCTTTTGAAAGTAAAGTTGTGAGTCCGCTCACCGTTGCACCCAATACTTTGCGAATACCTATTTCTTTTATTCTTCTTTCGGCAGTATATGCAGCCAATCCAAATAATCCAAGACACGAAATAAATATGGCCAGTATTGAAAACACGCCCGATAATTTTCCAATCAATGTTTCTGTTTTAAATAATTTATCAAATTGATCGTCAACAAATGTGTATTCGAATGGATAGCCCGGATTATTACTTTTAACTACGTTTTCGATCTTCGACAAAGCAGCGGAAAGTTTAGTTCCGGCTTTTATACGAATGGACAAATAATTGGTATTTGATGTATCGGAAAATAATATTAAAGGGGCGGGAGAAGAGTACATATTATTGTACACAAAATCTTTAATCACACCTACAACTGTTAACTGTTGTCCGCCTCTTGAAATAATACTTCCCACCATGTTTTTTTTATTCACGATTTTGGCAAGCGCTTCATTGATAATAATGTTAGTACTGTCGGCTTTTGCGTCGGGATAAAAATCCCTGCCTTCTTTGAGATGAAGGGCCATGGTGGAAATATATTCGGGGCTTACACCTTCCACAGTTATCAATACCTGTTTATCCGGCTGTTTTCCCTGCCAGGTAAAATCGCCTGTATTACTGCTCAACTGCAACATCTGGCTGTTGCTTATTGCTGCATTTTGAACGGCACCTGTTGATTGCAAATCATTTCTGATAGCATTAAAATGTCCTTTCATCTTACCCTGCAAATTCACATAGATGAGATTCTGCTTATCGTAACCAAGGTCACGATCTTTCACATGAAGTATTTGCTGGTAAATAAGTATGGTGCAAATAATAAGGACGATAGAAATTGAAAACTGGAGTACTACAAGCCCTTTCCTTATAAGCCCCGCACTTCCATTGCCTTTTACTTTTATTCCTTTTAATACAAATACAGGCTTGAAAGAAGAAAGATAAAATGCCGGATAGCTCCCCGCAATCAATCCACAAATCAAAGCAATAAATAATAAGGCAGCAATATGAAGCGGGTTGCCAATGTGCAACGATAATTGTTTTTCAACAAGGCTGTTAAAAGCAGGCAATGAAATATACATTATTGCTACAGCAACCAATGCTGAAATTATTGACATAGATAGAGACTCGCCGATAAATTGCGCTATAAGTTTTCTTCTGCCCGCACCCAGCACTTTTCTCACCCCAACTTCTCTTGCACGTTGCTCTGAGCGCGCTGTTGAAAGATTCATGAAGTTGATACATGCAATAATTAAAATGATCCACGCTATTAAACTAAACAGGTTAACATATTTTATTCTTCCTGAATTTTCTTTCCCGTTGGCATCATAATTGTCATACAAACGCCAGCGGTTCATGGGATAAACCGACATCCGTGCAGAAGCATCTTTTTCTTTTCCCTGGACGTAACCGTATAATTTTTTATTGATAGAATTTACATCGGCATTTGGCTGTAATTCAGCATAGGTTATCACACCATTTGACCCCCATTGCTGTAACCACGAATTTTTATCTTCAAAAATTTTGAACGGCGCCAGCCAGTCGAATTTAAAGGATACATTCTCGGGCAGGTTTTTGATTACACCGGATATTACATAATCCTGTTTGTTATCTACCCTCAGCGTTTTACCAATAACGTTAGTTGTGCCAAAAAATTTATCAGCCATGGTTTCGGAAATCACCATCGAATACAAAGCTGAAAATGCATTGGCAGCATTCCCTTTGATAAATCTGAGCTGAAACATCGATAAGAACCCGGGGTCAACATAATTTCCCTGTTCATAAATATTTTTCTCACCCAGGGAAAAGAGTGATTGATTGGCCCAGGTAGTGCGTGCAGTATTTCTAATCCCGGGAATTTCTGTTTTTATCCCATTTGCAAATGGGCCGGGTGTTGCATCAAAAACAAAAGTGGTTCCGTCATAAGTTTGCCGGTCCTTTATCTTGTAAAGATTGTTCCTGTTGCTAAAATAGTGGTTAAAAGTGAGTTCGTCTTCAACCCATAAAAATATTAAGGCGGCACATGCAATTCCTGTTGCCAGGCCACCGATATTTAATAAACTATATCCCTTATTTTTCCAAAGATTTCTAAATGTCGTTTTGAAATAATTTCTGAGCATAACTGTAATTTTAGGGATGAGCTATCAGCTGCGGGCCATCAGCGGTCAGCGTTACCTTTTCTTACAGCTCATTGCCGGGCGCTGAAAGTTTATATCAAAATATTTTCCGTTACTGTTTGTCCGTCAAGCATACGAATAATACGATGGCTGAAGCGTGCATCATGTTCACTATGAGTTACCATAATGATCGTAGTTCCCTGTTCATTCAATTCTGTAAGCAATTGCATTACTTCATTACCATTTGATGAATCCAGGTTACCGGTAGGCTCATCCGCAAGAATTAATTTCGGATTGTTTACTACTGCCCTGGCAACAGCAACACGTTGTTGCTGGCCACCGCTTAATTGCTGGGGATAGTGATTGCGGCGATGCATGATCTGCATTTTATCGAGTACAGCCTCTACCCTTTTTTTTCTTTCATCGCTTTTTACACCGAGATAGATTAATGGCAGCTCGACATTTTCAAATACCGTGAGCTCATCGATAAGGTTGAAGCTTTGGAAAACGAAGCCGATATTACGTTTACGCAGGTCAGCCCTTTTGCGTTCATTAAAATCTGCCACTTCAATACCATTAAATAAAAAACTTCCATCATCGGGATCATCCAATAATCCAACAATATTTAAGAGGGTTGATTTGCCACAACCGGAAGGGCCCATAACTGCAACAAATTCTCCCTGTTTGACTTCAAATGAAAGTTTGTTCAATGCAACGGTTTCTACTTCTTCCGTGCGGTAAATTTTTTCGAGCTCAGAAATTTTGATCATTGTCTTATTTTTTTTGTTTTAATTCTTTTATTGTTTTCAAATTTTAATAAAAAAACCCTCATCATGATGTAAAGGGCTTTCATGAGCGTCATTTAATATCAATGATTGCATAACGGCTGCTTTTTGTGCTGATTGGCTGCATCTTAAATTGCACAACTTTGTTTCACTTTTAATTACCAAAGATGCAAAGCAAAAAAAAGTAATAACAACCAGGCGGAATAAAAATGTCTTTTTCATAACAGTTGATTTAAGAAAGCTGTGAGCTATTAGCTATCAGCCTTGAGCTGTAAGCTTTGAGCCGTAAGCTTGGTTTTAAGATTTTAGTGTATTATGTTTCAATTTTCAACAAGTAAATTTTTATACCATGCGTAATTTTTTGAATCTTGAAATCTGGAAAAGAAGCCATCAGCTAACTTTAAAAATTTATAAAATCACAAAATCTTTCCCTAAAGAAGAGCTGTTCGGATTAACAGGGCAAATGCGTCGTTCTTCTTTCATCAATCCCTACGAATATCGCAGAAGGCTGTGGCAGAAATTCCAATCCTCAACTTGCAAATTTTCTTCAAATAGCTACTGGTTCCCGTTCTGAACTTCAATATCAAATTATTCTTAGCAAAGATCTTTCTTATATAAACGAAGCAGTTTTTATCGAACTTCATACTGATACGGTTGAAGTTCGAAAAATGATTTTTGGATATTGGGATAAGGTTTGAGCTGTCAGCATTCAGCTTTGAGCCTTGCGCTATCAGCTATCAACGTGCGCAGCTTTGAATTTAAAGCTCACACCTGACAGCTCACTTCGACAACACCAACTCCTGCATAGTTCCATAATTTTCATAACTGGACGTAACCACTTTATCACCCGGTTTCAATCCCTGCAATACTTCATAATAATCCGGATTTTGGCGGCCAAGTTGTATGTCAACTTTGTAAGCGATTTTCCCGTTTTCATTTACTTTAAAAATCCAGTTGCCACCTGTTTGCTGGTAGAAGCCTCCTTTGGGCAGCAATATCGCCGTTGTTTCATCGCTTAGTGCAAGGCGTATCTGGAGCGTTTGCCCGCGGCGAATGCCTTTAGGTACTTCGCCCACAAATTCCATATCTACCTGGAAACGCCCGTTGGTTACCTGGGTAAAAACTTTCTTAATAACCAGCTTATACGTTTTCTCAGCAAAATCAAAATCTCCTTTAAGGCCGATAAAAATGCGGGAAATATAATGTTCATCAATATCTACTCTTACTTTAAAACCGCTCAATACATCGATCTGGCCGAGGCGTTCACCTTTATTTTTTGACTGACCCTGCTCTGCGTCCAGCGAGGTTAACTGCCCATCAATAGGCGCACGAACAATAAGGTCGCCAACTTTCTGGCGCATTACATTTAATGCAGTTTGCGATCCTTCAAATGACTGTCTTGCCTGTGTAACCTGTTGCTGATTGGAAGCGGAGTCCTGTTGCAAAATCTGGTCAGTCAACTTTTTCTTTTGAAGCAAATAGTTATAATTATTTTCTGCCTGTTGGTATTCCTGGGCGCCAATTGCTTTTTCTTCATACAAATGTTTGTCTAATTTATAAACCCGATCGGCTTCTTTTAACAGGCTTTCCACATCTGTCATTTGATTCAATTTACTTACGGTATTCTGCTGGGCAGCATTTTTTGAAATCTGCATTTGTGTAAGCAGGTTGTACACATTGGTTTGCTGGGTTACCAGGCCCAATTGCAAGTCGGTATTCGATAATCTTAAAATGGGCTGATCTTTTTTCATGACAGCGCCATCATCCACATATTTTTCTTCAACACGGCCACCCTCCACTGCATCAAGATAAATTGTGGTAAGTGGTAACACTACTCCATTTACAGGGATAAACTCCTGGAAAGTACCCTTTTTTATTTCACTGACTGTAATTCTTTCCGTATCGACGTTCAGTCTACTATTTCCTGATGTATAATAATAACTGCCTCCAATTAACAGGACAACACCGACAATTCCCGAAATGGTGAGGATTCTTTTTTTTGACCAATATTTTTTTGCAATAACTCTATCCACGATTATATTTGGGTTTTTAGTTTTTTAAGAAAAGGTCACCGGTACTACCCCGGTGGCCTTACGCTATGAGAAATCCTAATTCTTTAGACAATACCTATCAAGAGGATGCCATGTTTAAACGTTTGTGATTGTCAATAAGTTACAAAAAACTTATCTACGAAGTTGTTCGTTAGCGATACAGTTGGTGTACGGTTTTGATACACTCATTTTTACCCGTTTTGCATAAAAAATTAATTGCCATGCTTTTGTATTTATGGTATAATTGCAGTTACATTGCCGAACCATGATTAAAAGTTTTATCGGGTATGAGAATTTATTTTGAATAAAACGAAAAATATAAAATCTCATTGCCAGCAAAAATCAAAAGAATTCAAGGTTTAGACATTCACCATAAATCGCCATTTATACAATATTTATACAAATACAATGCTCCTCAGGAATGCGACTATATTAATTATTGATGATGACATAGATGTTTTAACAGCCGTTCGCCTGTTATTAAAAACAGAAGTGAAAGAAGTGGTAACCGAGAAAAATCCCGAAAACCTTCGCTGGCTTTTATCCAAACAATCATTTGACCTCATATTGCTTGATATGAATTTTACCAGTTCTATAAATACAGGTAATGAAGGATTGTTCTGGCTGAAAAAAATCAGGGAGTTCGGGTCTGATGCTTCTGTTATTATGATCACAGCATACGGTGATATTGATCTCGCCGTAAGGTCGTTGAAAGAAGGCGCCGCAGATTTTGTTGTAAAGCCCTGGCACAATGAAAAACTGGTTGAGACGATAAAGGCAGCTTTAAAAGCCAAAGGAAAAACATCCGGGACCACTTCTTATGTCGCACCGGTTATCGGTAAAGAGATGATTGGAGAATCGGAAGTGATGAGAAATATTTTTTTCAAAATAGAAAAAATTGCCCCTACCGACGCGAACATCCTTATATTAGGTGAAAATGGCACAGGTAAAGAATTGATAGCTAAGGCTATTCATCAACATTCACTTCGTGCAGATAAGCCTTTTATAAAAGTGGATCTCGGTGCATTAACCGAATCTCTTTTTGAGAGTGAATTATTCGGTCACAAAAAAGGAGCTTTTACCGGCGCCGGGGATGACAGGGCAGGAAGATTTGAAGCGGCTAGCGGCGGAACTTTATTCCTTGATGAAATCGGAAATATAACTCTACAACAACAGGTAAAATTGCTGAGTGTTTTACAAAACCGGCAGGTGATACGGCTGGGAAGCAATGATACCATTGATATTGACATTCGCCTGGTATGCGCCACCAATCTCCCTATTGCGGAACTTGCCAATGAAAACCGTTTCAGGAAAGATCTTATTTACCGGATCAATACGGTAGAGATTGTGATCCCTCCATTGCGAAAAAGAGAGGATGATATTATTTTACTTGCCAAACATTTTGCCCGTATTTATGCAAATAAATATTTAAAGCCAGAACCTGTATTTGATTCAAAGGCAGTTGAAAAAATGAAACAATATCTTTTCCCCGGTAATGTGCGTGAACTCCAATACACTATGGAAAGGGCCGTCATCATGGCGGATGGTGAAGAACTTACCGCAGGTGATTTAATTTTTTCGCCTCTTGAATCTTCAATACCTGCGGACGCAGAACCCGTGGAGCTTAACTTAAGCGCATTGGAAAAAAATACGATTTTACGGGTAATAGAAAAATACAATGGCAATATAAGCAGGGCAGCAAAGGAACTCGGACTCACCAGGACCGCTTTATATAGGAGATTAAGTAAATATGATATATGACCTATCAGCTGTGACCTTGCAGCTTTGAGCTTGCAGTCTTTTCTTTGCTGACTGCTGATCGCTGACTGCTGACTGCTGACACTTCACAACTCACAAATTTAATGACATGATGCCGAAGACCTTTACCAAGCAAACAGGATGGAGAATTTTCATAAGAATATCTTTATTGTTTATCACGCTTACTACAGTTTCATTTTTGCTGGTACATGAATGGGGGTATGTGTATCTTCTTTTGGTTCTTCCGGTAATCGCTTATCAACTCGTAGAATTATACCGCTTTCAACGTAAGGCGCAGGACGAACTGCAGCAGTTTGTAGAGTCTATCCATTATCGTGATTTTTCACGATATTTCGATGTAAAACATGCCCCCGCTGAATTACAGTCCTTAAGGGAAGGGTTCAATCAAATCAATTCCACTTTCAAAATTATCAGCAAAGAAAAAGAAACACAATACCAATACCTGCAAAAAATACTTGAGCTTGTTGACACCGGAATTTTATCGTACGAGGGCGACAGTGGCGAAGTGTTGTGGATGAATGAGTCTCTGAAAAAAATGCTCCAGGTGCCTTATTTAAAAACCATTCATTCCCTGGCAAAGAGAGATAATGAATTGTATAAAGATATTGTTGCACTAAAGCCGGGCGATGGAAAAATTACCAAGGCACATCTTGAAAAAGGATCGTTCAAAATATTATTATCTGCAACTGCTTTTCAAACAGAAGGGAAGAAATTCAAGCTGATCGCCTTCCAGAATATTAACGAAGCCCTGGATGAAACAGAATCAAAAGCATGGCAAAAATTACTAAGCGTAATGACCCATGAAATCATGAATTCAGTAGCGCCCATATCATCTCTTGCAGATACTTTAAAAAACAGGCTGGAGAAATCGATGTCGCACATGACCAACAAATCCGGTGCGGTGCATGATCTTGAACTGGGAATAGAAACTATTAAAAGACGTAGCGAAGGATTATTAAAATTTGCAGAAACCTACCGCAATCTCAATAAAATTACCACTCCCAATTTAAAAACGATTTACGTAAGGGATCTTTTTGAAGGGTTGCACCAGCTCATGGAACCAACATTGACACAAAAAAATATTGAGCTGGAAATTGTTTTAAAAGATACCAGCCTTGAACTGAAGGCGGATACCAGTCTGGTGGAACAGGTACTCATCAACCTTGTGGTAAATGCTATGGAAGCCGTAAAAGATAATCCCGAACCAAGAATTATTTTATCTGCATCCAATTCAAATAACCGGAAAATTTTAATCAAAGTATCCGACAATGGTTTTGGTATGACAGAAGAGATCCTGGACAAAATATTTATACCCTTTTTTAGCACCAAGAAAAATGGAAGCGGTATCGGACTGAGCTTATGCAAGCAAATTATGATGTTACATAAAGGAAACATACAGGTGCAATCAAGGCAGGGAGAAGGCACTGCGTTTACTTTGCAGTTTTGAGAATTACATGTTCCGGCATTTTTGGATTTAATTAGCCGATGTAATATTTATTGTTGGGATTTAAATAAAAATGCATAGTGATCACTTTGCAGTTCCATATCACCTGAATTCGGTATAAAATTTTTGTGGTGGTTATGCTAAGTATGATCTTTGGAAAGCAGATAGATCGAAAATCAGGGCATTGTCATAATACCACAATTCCCCATCAAATTATATAGAGAATATTCCGTTCCGCATGAAGCGATATTTAAAATAACAACATGATCAAAAAAATAATAGTATCCCAGTTTAAAAAGCCGACCGGGTTGTTTGGAATATTTACTTCCAACCTGATGATTAAAGGAAACCGGGGTAATTATGACTCTTTGATAAAAGATTTGAATATTAAGCCCAATGATAAAATATTGGAGATTGGTTACGGCCCGGGCATTTGAATTAATCTAATTGCTGAAGCATGTAAGTCATGCATTACTCATGGAATTGATTTCTCAAAATTAATGTACAGGAAGGCCACTGAACGTAACAGGAAATACATTGATGATAAAAGGGTAAAATTATTATTAGGAGATTTTATTACAACCAACATTGATGCGAATGATTATGGTATAGATACTTCCATCAAAGAAAAGCTTCATAAGTTTGTTATTTTCTTCTTATTTATTTTCGCCTTCCTATACCATAATATTCATTGCCCCGCATATTATAATCCTTTTTTAAATTGAATAGCACTTAGTAAATTTATGATTTGGAGCAACAGAAACAGGGAATATTATGGATACAAGAAAAGCTTACGATACGTGGGCGTCACAGTACGACACTAACAATAACAGGACAAGGGACCTGGAGGGGCAGGCTTTACGCATATCATTAGCACCCATTCAATTTGACAGCGTTTTAGAGATTGGCTGCGGAACAGGAAAAAATACAGAATGGTTTATCGAAAAAGCAAAAGAAGTAACTGCTATTGACCTTTCAGACAAAATGCTTGCAAAAGCTAAAGAAAAAAACACTTCCGCCAAAGTTCAATTTACACAGGCAGACATTACATTGCCCTGGGCATTTATTGGCAAGCGGTATGATATGGTAACTTTCAGCCTCATTCTTGAGCACATTCAAAACCTTGATCATATTTTTCAAGAAGCTTCCGGATCATTAATCCCGGGTGGATATATTTATATTGGCGAACTTCATCCTTATAAACAGTATCTCGGAACTAAAGCAAGATTTGATACAGAGGATGGGCAACAGGTTGTAGATTGTTATAATCACCACATTTCTGAATTTATCCAAATAGCAAAAAAGCACGGGCTTAACCTGGTAGACTTAAACGAGTTTTTTGACAACAACGAAAAAAATGAAATCCCAAGAATTTTAACAATAATTCTAATGAAAGATCCCGTTCCATCCACATAGCCAAAAAGCTGATCCTTGCAATAAGCCATTATATTTTTTTGTAAGTTTATACATTCTTAAATAATTACAAGTTTAAGATCCTGACAATATATTGACCAGGAAGAAATAGAATCAAATGGAAAAGCAGGTTATAATCAAATTCATGAGACCATCTTCACTTTTCCTTGCTTATCTTTTGTTATTTGGATTTGCTGTTATTGGTCCTTCCTGTCAAAAAGAATACAGTTATGAAGGCGGCCCCACAACAGGTATAGCGGGCGGTACTGCAGTTTATACACTCGAAGGTGACGGCGGAAACTGTACCGGGCCCTTAATCAATGGTACCTATACAACAGGTACTGCGTTGCAGTCATCAAACAATATACAACTCCGGGTAAGTGTCACCACCATAGGAACTTATACACTAAGCACCAGCCTGCTTAATGGTATTCAATTTTCAACATCGGGTAATTTTACCGTTACCGGTACACAAAATATTACTTTGACGGGAAGCGGCACACCTATTAATACAGGCGTTGTTCCGTTTATTCCCCCCGTTGGATCTGGCTGTACTTTTTTGGTAACCGTAACCAAACCAGGCCCTCAAATAGCCCGTTTTACCCTGGAAGGAGACCCGGATACCTGCAGTAATTTTAAAGTAAACGGTACTTACACTGCCGGTGTGGTTTTAACGGGTGCCAACACCGTCGAAGTAATGGTAAATGTTACGGGAATTGGCTCCTATTCTATAACTACCGGCACCAATGACGGCATCAGCTTTTCCCAATCCGGAAATTTTACAACGACGGGAATTCAAAAAGTAGCTTTGACAGGTTCAGGCTCCCCGCCAAGTCCCAATATCCTCACATTTACTCCCACCGGCGCCAATTCTGCCTGCACGTTTGGTTTGACAGTCCTTACACCGGGGCCACCCGCTACCTATGTATTAGAATCTGACGTAGACAGCACCTGTACAGGTTACTCCATTTCGGGTGACTTTTTCGCGGGTACTCCTTTAACACACACCAATACGATGGCTGTTAAAGTAACCGTTACTGTTCCTGGAAATTTTACAATTAGCACCAATACAGTAAATGATATGACCTTTTCTTTCACGGGTAATTTTAACACACTTGGATCCCAGATCGTGGTACTTGTAGGAAGCGGTACTCCTGTTACTTCCGGTTTTTTTACATTTACTCCTCAAGTCATAGGGCCGCATGCTATTGGTGGTGAAATATGCTCAGCATATGTTACCGTGATGTAAAAAATAGTTGAAGTAATATTTATCCTGCAATGGAATTGCACCGTTTTTAAAAAAAAATAATTCAGCGGCTATGGATGATTGTTAGTATTGTAATTTTAACGCCGTTTTTATCAATTACAGAATTATGAATTAAATCTGTTCTTCAGTAATCAATTAAAATCATAAAAAATAAATCTTATGGCAAAGAATTCAAAAATTCCGGACAATTATCAAACGGTAATGCCTTACCTGATAGTAAAGAATGGTACACAATTTATCACGTTTATGCAAAAAGTTTTTGATGCAGAAGAAACGCATAAATCCATAAGGGACGAGCATACCATTATGCATGCTGAAATAATGATTGGCGGAAGCACCATCATGCTTGCAGACAGTACCGAAAAATTCAATGTGAGAACAGGTGGATTTTTTATTTATGTTGACGATGGAGATGAAACTTTCAAAAAGGCAATTGATGCAGGGGCAACCATTGTTACAGAAATGGCAGACCAAACTTACGGACGAAGTGGTGGCGTAGAGGATCCTTTCGGAAATGTTTGGTGGATCACTTCGGTGGGCAAGAAATAGGCAATGGGCTCCTTCGACGGGCTCAGTATGGCAATGGGCAATGGGTAATTAAACAATTAGCAATACATATTTTTATTCACAAATTTCCCGGGATAACTTTTTTATCCTTACGGGAAAGCTGAATGGTTTTATTAGTAATAATAGGCCGTGCCCAAAATCCTATACTAAGAATATAGCCCATGGTGAGGTATAAAAAAAACATCCCGAACCGAAGCCCCAGGTGATCACCCAGCCACCCGATAACCGGCGGTATTACTGCGCCCCCTATGATGCCGGTTAATAAGATGCCGGCAAAAGATCCATGGTGTTCCTGTACAGAATTCAGCGCCAGGGAAAATATAACCGGGAACATAACAGATAAAAAAAAACCGACGAATGAAAAAGCCACCAGCGAAATACCGGCAGAAGCAAAAAGCCCCAGGCTAAGACATACCAAAGCAAGGATCGTAAAAATGATAAGCACTTTACGGCTATCCATTATTTTCAATAAAAATAAACCTACAATACCACCAATCATCATCAGTCCCCAAAAATTAGCTACTGCATGTGCTCCTGTCGTTTGCGGATCATATCCATGATAGGTTGACAAGAACTGGGACATCCAGTTATTCATTCCCTGTTCGGTGCCTACATAACAGAATATGCCAATAAAAAATAAAATAACTATTGGCTTTTTAAATAGTATAATATGAGTTTGGAGTGGGCCAACCACTTCTTCTTTATTCAGTTCCACTTTAGGGAACTTTGAAAATAAAATAATAAGTATCATCAGCAGGCATATAACCGTAAAGAGCCAGTACAGTGATACCCAGGGAAGGTTATCAGGCACAAGCCCGCTCAGTAAAGAGAGAAAATTTTTATTACTGCCGGTATTTTTTATGTTCAGGACAAGATACGAATACACCAGCGGGCTGATAAAAGATGCCAGTCCAAAAATTAACTGAGCCAATACCGCGGTAAAGGCATAATGCTCTTCGCCACCGGAAGTGCGCAACAATGGAAACAATACGACCTGCAACATAGCCATACCACAACCAATAAAAAAAAGAGATAGTACTATTGTTAAATAATTAGGAACCAGTACTAATAAAAGAGCCCCAAAAAATGCGACAATAAATCCCGTTACCATGATCTTCTTTTCTTTATATTTTTCTACCAGCATACCAGATGGAACCGACATCACCCCATAGGCGATAAAAAAAGCAAAAGAAAGAAGCCCCGCCCGCATAAGGCTGAGATGGAATTCATTAATAATATCCGGGATCAAAGGCCCAACAACATTTGTGATGAAAGAAATTACAAAGAAGATAAGCATGATGAGGCTTACGATGTAATAGTTGCGTTTCATTTGTACATTTTTATGGCAGTTACTATAATGAATAAATTCTTTGAATGGGTGAATATAAAATGGATCTTAAAATGATGACTATAGGTAGATAGATGACGGGCTGCCGGATTGAAGCGGAAATCCTTTTGCCCGGTTAGGTCCTCCGGATTTAAAAAAGTTGACGGGCAAAAGATTGAAGCGAAAAGCCGGATCCAAAGCTTAGCAAAGAAATATAGATGATAGCCCATGAATCCTGAATGTTTGATGTACGATGTTCGATGTACGATGTAAAAATCTGACCCTTTCGGTACTTCTTTTAAAAAAAAATTCCGAAAATGCTACTTATTACGAATCTCATATAAGACCATAATTTTTCAAAATAGTTACCAGGAAAAGAGCCCCTTTTTACATCGTACATCGTACATATTTAGACATCGTATATTATTATAACTTAAGCTCACCCCATCCCTTCCTGTATTCTCTTTTCACAAATTGATTGGCTGCTTCAAAATTGGTTATCCTCATATTTTCTCCATCCCATTTATAAGTAATATAACGGCCTGGCGTGTTAATGTCCTCAACGTTTCCATATACAGAATCTTTCCTTTTTATTTTTTCACGAATATTAAAGCTGCGCAATAATAAGTTACCCATTAATACTGTTTCTGTAAGCGGCCCGGCATATCCTACAAAGGGTGAATCCACTTCAGCGTTTCCATATCCTGCAATAGATGCATCGATCCATTGCCACCAATGGCCATCCATACCACCTTCTATGCGCGGATATTTTTTAGGAACATTTACATCTTTATTGAGAGAGAGCGGAAGAAGCCTTGGATGACTGCCACCCCACCCACAGGAAACCTTCCCTTTCGTTCCGACAAACAGGGTGCCACCCTCAAAATCATTTTCTTCGGGTACATCAGCCAGGGCCTCATTCATATTTACATCAGGATCAAGTTCATCGGGACGGTCGGGCACTATGCCACCATCCATCCAGTAGAGCAGCAGGTCGCGCCCATCTTTTAATTTGAATTTGTAGCGAAGAGTACTTGACGGAGGAATACTTTCGGGATAATCGCCTTCTTTAAATATACCTGAATAAACGGTGCTGGCGCTGCCCGTTATTTCTGTAGGGTATCCGAGATTCAGCAATTTAAATGACGGCCCAATAATATGGCATGCCATATCGCCTAATGCTCCCGTTCCAAATCTCCACCAGCCACGCCAGTTGAATGGAACCAGGTTATCTATGTAATCCGTCTGTTCCGCTGTACCCAGCCACAGATCCCAGTCTAACTCTTTAGGAACAGGCGGATGTTTATCGGGCCACGGTATGCCCTGTGGCCACACGGGGCGGTTTGTCCAGTTGTACACTTTTTCTATATCACCGATCAACCCTGCCTCAAACCATTCCCTCATAATTCGCATACCATCACAGGAAGCACCCTGGTCGCCCATTTGCGTAACCACTTTATATTTTTCTGCAGCCTGCGTGAGGATACGGGCCTCATAAATATCATGCGTCAATGGTTTTTGAAGGTATAAATGTTTCTTCAATTGCATAGCACTTAAACCTACAATGGCGTGGTTATGATCGGGAATGGCAACGGAAACAGCATCAAAGTTTTTACTCTCTTTATGGAACATCTCCCGCCAGTCTTTATAAAATCCTGCCTTGGGAAATTCCTTTCGCCGCGGTGCAGACATACGGTCATCCACATCACAAAGAAATGCGATCACTGCATTTTTCTTGGGCGCGATGGCATAGTGACGAATGTCATCTGCAGCTTCGCCACCGCAACCTACGGCAGCTATATACAATTTGTCGCTCGGGGCCACAAATCCTCTTCCACCCAGTACATGACGGGGCACTATATAAAATCCCGCTGCGGCCAATGCGGTATTTTTTATAAAATCTCCACGGCCTATTAATTTTTTATCTGGCGTTGGTGTTTCATTATTTTCCATAATAAAAGTTTTTATTACTCTTTATATAATAGTCTGATGCGTTACACGTATTGAAAATAAAGATGGGCTATTCTATACCAGGCAAAAATAAATGGATCGATGCAACTCTATAATTTTCTGATTTTTATATTTCGAAACCAAAGGTTTCCATTTTCGGTACCCTGGAAAGAAATATGGCCCTTTTTAAAAGTGCCAAAACCCGGCCAATCAGCAAACTTGGTATTCTTTATCATTTCGCGCCAATGATCGTCCCACATATCTGTTTCGAGTATTTTGTGGCCATTTTGAATAAATTCAATATGCCCCTTATTTGATTTTATTTCATATCGATTCCACTTACCGCCTGCATTTACCCATTCAGTATCTGCCGCCACAAGATCATACATATCGCCTGCCCTGCATTTTAGAATGCGGCCATCGTCATTGCAGGCCAAATCTGCTATCTGCATTTCGGGGCCAGACTCATAAGTGTTTTTGAATTCAGGAGATTCATGCACATAAAACATAACACCGCTGTTGGCGCATGGCTGCATTTTCCATTCTACTTTAAAATCGAAGTTTTCAAATTCATCATCCGATGTGAGATCCCCACAATCTTTACTTACATTTTTATCACTTTTATTAAGCATGATTGTACCGTTTTGAACCTGCCAGGCTTTACCGGGAACTTTTTGAAGGTATGAATGCCATCCAAGTAAATCTTTACCATTAAAGAGGAGTTTCCATCCTTCCGACGTTTCTTTTGCTGTAAGTGAATTTGGCATCTGGGCAAATGAAGTACAGGAGAATAAAATCGCTGTAATAAGCAGGATTATCAGTGGACTATTTTTTTCAGGCATCGGTTAGTAATTTGTAACTAAGGTAACTACTTAGCCTTTAGGATAAAAAAAATAAATTTATTTCTTTTGAAAATCGACGGATACGAAGTTATGTGTTACCCCATAATCGGGTTAATGAACATTGCTGCCGACATGAAAGGATCAGAATTAACCAGGGTGCAGCGAAGAAGATCATTGTCAAAACTGAATCCGCTATAACAATAAATAAAACTTGCCTCCCGGTATTTTACTCATTAGTAACTTACTAGCTGGTAAGTTTATGTGATCCCATGCAGGATTTCGACATAAGTTTTGAGTGGAAAGAATTGGAGAAAAATTATAAAGAGATACTTAAAATGCGGAGAGAGCCGCGCAGAAAAAAAAACTCCACCTACATACATACCAGCCTGGCACATCGGTCAATGTAAAAAAATTAAAAAGGCCTTTAGGCAAAAAGAACTAGTTGATGATCAGGGGAGCATTTATTTTCCTGACCCGGTATATGAACTCTGGTTCAAAAAAAATATGCTGCATCAGAAAATAGAAATTAAACAGCATCTATTGGAATGATTTGAATTTTTCATTCATCATTTTTAGCAGCCTTCTTTTTTAATTCCTCAACCGGCACGGTGATCAATCTCCCTATTGGCTTTCCACCTCTGTAAGTAATTACTCTAAGGGTGGCTGCGTCTTTTGGCACCATCACCGGTTCTGTATATTTTGGATAAAAATTATCAGGGAAGGAATTATCAAAAGTATAATAAATATCCAGTCCCTCTATTTCTGTGCTCAATTCAATTTTTAATTGCCTGTCAGAAGTAGTATCGGCATTTATAATAGCATCGTACACACTGGGCGAATATTTTACCTGCGCTATATCAAAACGGGCGAAATGCTTTTCTACCCTTCCCTCAAAATTGCTCCAGTTCTTGCTTGCTTTTGGCGACCATAATGTTTCCGAAACAGCAAATGCTCTTGGCCATGTCATATACTCGGCATGCCGCATATTGTACACCTGTTCCGTCCATAAATTGGCTTGCCCGCCTTTGATAAATTTAGCATCCACGCCATCAGGTACCGGTTCAAACTGATAGGTTTTGTTTAAACGTAATGTGGCATAAACATGGGGCTCAATCGCGGGGTCGCCCTGCATATAATCAAGATATACAAAGGTAGTTGGGCTCATCACTACATCATGTCCCAACTTTGCAGCCTGTATTCCCCCTTCCATTCCACGCCAGCTCATTACTACCGCATCCGGCGCCAATCCTCCTTCCAGTATCTCATCCCAGCCCATGAACTTTTTGCCTTTTGATTCCACTATTTTTTCCAGTCTTTTTTCAAAATAGCTTTGTACTTCCTCCATGTTTTTCAATCCCTCTTTTTGCATCAAAGCTTTTACAGCATCACTTTTTTCCCAAAAGTTCTTTGGGCATTCATCACCACCCATATGAATATATCCAAAAGGAAAAAGTTGCGCTACCTGGGTTAACACCTTATCTAAAAATTCATATACTTTCTCATTGGCCGGGCAAAGCGTATTATCTATAAGCGCTACCGGCGGCTGGCCGTGTGACCAATCCATAATTTCCTCCCCGGAGCGAACATGATAATTCTCTGCACCGGGTGTGCAGGATAAATCGGGGTAAGAAACAACTGCTGCAAGGCTATGGCCAGGCACATCGATCTCGGGTAAAATATTTACAAATCTTTCCTTTGCATATTGCACCAGTTCTTTAATATCATCCTGTGTATAAAATCCTCCGTAGTTACGTGGCTCACCAGGTTCAGGTGTAGAAAAAGTTCCGAAGTAACCAACCTTTTTTACATTCCATGCACCTACTTCTGTGAGCTTTGGCAAACCCTTAATTTCTATCCGCCATCCCTCATCATCAGTCAGGTGAAGATGCAGCAGGTTATATTTATAGCGCACCATCTGATCAATATATTGTTCCACTTCTTTTTTGGTAAAGAAATGGCGGGAAACATCAAACATTAATCCCCTCCATCCAAACCTTGGGTAATCGGTAATGGTAACACATGGCGCTTCCCATTTAATACTCCTTCCTAATTCTAAGGGCGAGGTAGGTTTTAAAGAAACTGCGCTTTCTATTTCTTTGGGAAACAACTGCACGAGTGTTTGTACACCATAAAATAAGCCGGCGGGTTCATTTGCGCTGATAACAATATTTTTCGGGGTGACCGATAAATGATATCCCTCTTTGCCAATTGCAGCATCTTCTTTTTTATTCAATATTAATCGTATGGTTGCAGACGGCGCAACCTCCTTCGCAATAACAGAAATACCTGTAGGAGTAGAAAGCCGATCCTTTAAAAAAGCGATGGTTTGCTTCATTTCGGGTTGTGAACCTGTCTCGATCACCACGTTTTGAGGCAAAGTAAAGTGGCCGCCGTTTTCTGTAATGTTTACAGGTTCAGGAATAATAGAGGTACCGGTTTTACCGGCTTGTGCAAATGTGATAACAGTCAGAAAGCAGGAGCAAAGTAATCCCAAAAAATGTTTCATATACAAGCTGATTTTAAAATGGTTTTAAAAGGCTGAAATTATTATTTAAATTATCATTAGAGACAAAAATTAATAAGGTATCACAAGTCAACAGCCAAAAACAATGGTTGTTTTAAATAACAAAAGGCAATATATAAATTTCTTACTAAAATTGGATTGCGCTAATATAGGGTAAATGAAAGAACCAACTCTTTAATAATTTTAATCCCTTTGTTACTTAATGTTATTAATTGCCCAATCCTTTTATTTCTACCCTTACATTCGTCCTGCATGGTTTTCCAAATTCGGATTCTATTTCCTTATTGCTATTGATGGTCTTATAAAATTCATCAAGGTAGCTGGTTACAAATTTTACATATTTGGGTTTCAACAGCGGGCAATTAATATATACATTATAAATATCGTTTTTCAGGCGATTAAACAACTCAATCGTCTTTTTAAAATTATTTTTATCTTTTTCACAAAACCCACGGTATAATCGCTCACGGTTAGAAGAAATTTCCAACTCTTCTGCAGGGCCTGCGTAAAGAGCATCTACAATACCCGCATGATCAAAATCGTAAGGAATTGGAAAAGGAGCTACCGCAGAATCTTTTG
Source organism: Ginsengibacter sp. (assembly GCA_040005125.1). Lineage (GTDB taxonomy): Bacteria > Bacteroidota > Bacteroidia > Chitinophagales > Chitinophagaceae > Ginsengibacter. Next base: position 10,580 of record JBDTZL010000151.1, on the reverse strand, counting down.
TTATTAATACAATATTTTGCAAATACATCACTCCCCAGTCTGTATTTCCAATCATGTATTGAAAAACGGCCATCTTCCTGAATGCGTCATTGTCCATGTCTTTCATGTCGAGCATTTTTCGCTTCCACACAAATGTCTTATTCCGTTCAGCCATTTTCTTTTCATCTTCGAGTAAAATGCAATAATGCGTTTCTGTTTTTCGCCGCGTGGAAGAATCTTCAAAATCAACCTGTACGAGTTTAGCGCTGAAACTTTTCTCGGTAATGATATTGTATAACCTGTACACCAGCCATTCCTTTATTATGTAATCATCACCCTGGCACGGAACAACAAGTTTTAGTTTGTCTTGTTTTTCAAACACAGAATTTTTTATTTTTTCTCGCTTTTGAAAATTCAGTAAAAGAGGAGGCATCTTACAATTTGTTTTAAGCCTGCGAAAATGCCCTCTTGTTTTAACCCCCAGGTGAATGGAAACAAGGCTGCTGTCTTTTCCCTTATACTGAAGTAACATGGGATGATAAGCCATATCCTCGCCCCTGTCGTTGAACAAACTGTTCAATTTTCCCACAAGTTTAAAATGAAGCAGGTCATCATTGTCGAAAAGCCGGCTTTGCGCACCAAGAGTTCCGGGGTAAGATGTAAACCCGAAAAAGAAAAAAATAAAAAGCACATAGCGAAAGGACATAACCTGTAGCATTAGGTTGTAAAGCTATTTTTTATTTGCACAAAATACAATGTATTATATCAATGATAAAACTGTACGCCTATATTTCCCTGTGCAATAAAGAATGAGCCAGCTCTTGTAATGGTCTTTTTCTTGCAGAAAGTACAGCGATTTCTTCGAGATGTTCCAAAGCAACCGACATATATTTTTGCTTGAGCTCCTTAGCCCACTCATCTACCCTGCATGATTTATAAATGGTAAGAACACGGTCAATTTTATCATCAGCGCTTCCGTGCATGAGTTGATGTAATTCTTTAACCTGCTCAACAGAACCGTCATGCAAAGCTTGTATGAGCAGGAATGTTTTTTTGTTGGCAGCAATATCACCCCCAAGTTTTTTACCAAATTTTTCAGGGTCGCCGAAGGCATCCAAGTAATCATCCTGAACCTGGAATGCAATGCCAAGGCTTTTACCAAATTCATATATGTGCTGCTGGTTTCCCAATCCCGCTCCACCAAGTACAGCACCCAGCTGCAGGCTTGCCGCAAGTAATACGGAAGTTTTAAGTCCGATCATTTGCACATAGTCATCAAAGCTTACATTTTCTTGATTCTCAAAATCCATATCAAGCTGCTGGCCTTCACACACATGTTGCGCCGTTGTATTAAATATCGCAAGCACCCGGTGGAGATATTCATTGCCAATTTTATTAATATATTCATATGCTGCAACGAGCATTACATCACCTGAAAGCAATGCGGCTGGCTCACTATACTTTGTATGTACTGTTTGCATTCCACGCCGCAATGGCGCTTTATCCATGATGTCATCATGTATCAGCGTAAAATTGTGAAAAAGCTCTATGGCGTTCGCTACGTGCCACGCATCCGGATTTATTGCATCAAATAATTCATTTCCCATAAGGCACATTACCGGCCGGATGCGTTTACCCCCGAGGGTTAGTATGTATTGTGAAGCATTATACAGGCTCCCGGGATATTGCGGAAAGTGGCGTACATTAAATTTTTCTTCAAAAAATTGCGATAGTTCTTTAAAGGAATGCATGGGGGATTGGTTAAATGGTTAACAGGTTTATTAGTTTATTAGTCAATTGGCTTATTGGTTAACGGTTTATTAGTTTATAAGTTAAAATCAATTTTTCCGGCAAACATGATAATATAAAACTTAGAATTCCGGTTCTTCAATTGATTAATTGTTGCTCCTGGTAAACATTCAAAAAACAGAAGAGTGCACGGGGCAAATTGTCAAATTATTTTTCAGCCAAATATGAACAAATAAAAGGAAAACAGGTGCAAAGAAAAAAATTAAATCAATGTTCTTACCCGACAAACTCAGGAGCTGTTTAAAAATGAAATTTTCGTTTACCATATTGCGGCCTGCCTGTCCGGTAGGCAGGTTGGTGAGAACACCACCCGCGGCGTTCCGCTGTGGCCTGTGATGCCCACCGGCCACTTTTATACTTATACGAAATCTTACCAACCATTTTAAACAGCTTCTAAGAGATCAATTATTTATTCAAAGGAGAAGGTACTTACGTATTATTAACTTATTAACCTTTTAACCTTTTAACTTGTTAACCAACTAAGCCATTAACCAATCACCTCTTCCTTTTCTTCCCCTTCGACGCTTTCTCCTTCAAACTTTCCATATTGGGTATCCACTCAAAATCCAGTTGTCTTTTCTCAAGATTAGCCGCGACAAGTTTTATCTGAATTTTATCGCCCATCCTGAATCTCTTACCGGTATGAAGGCCTACCAATGAATAGTCGGTATCATCATGACGAAAGTCATCATAATCCGAAAGGTCTCTTACAGAAACCAGGCCCTCACATTTTTCATTTACGGTTTCCACCCAGAAGCCAAATGCGGCAACCCCGCTTATTACGCCTTCCATATCTTCACCGACTTTATTCATCATAAATTCCACCTGCTTGTATTTGTTTCCGGCCCGCTCAGCATCCATTGCGGCTCTTTCTCTTGCGCTGCAATGTTTACATTTCTCCTCCATTTCTTTATCCAAAACAATATTATTTTCAATCACATCCTGTAAAATTCTATGCACCATCACGTCAGGATATCGCCGTATGGGCGAAGTAAAATGGCAATAATGTTCAAAGCCCAAACCGTAATGGCCTATGTTTTCCGAAGTATAAATTGCTTTGGCCATAGTGCGTATGCCGAGCTGCTCCAGCACATGCTGCTCCGGTTTGCCATGTACATCCTGTAATAGCTTGTTGAAAGATGCAGCCACTTCGGCCTCATTATTCATATCAAACTTATACCCGAATTTTTTTGCAAAAGCTGCAAATGGCTTTAACTTTTCTTCATCGGGTGTATCATGTATGCGGTAGGGAAACGGGATAGGTTTTTTATTGACTTTTATTTTAGCAAGATGTGCGGCCACGGTGCGGTTGGCCAATAACATAAATTCTTCTATAAGCTGGTGGGCTTCCTTACTTTCTTTTACAATAATTCCTAATGGCTTCCCGCTTTCATCCAATTGAAATTTTACTTCGGTGGAAGAAAAATTGATAGCCCCGTTTTTAAATCTTTCTTTTCTGAAATTTTTGGCCAGTGTATTCAGGTATAAAATTTCATCAACATACTTCCCGGTTTTTGTTTCTATAATTTCCTGAACTTCATCATAATTAAAACGATGGTCGCTGTGAATAAAAGTTTTACCCAACCAATAATCTTTTACTTTTCCTTTATTATTTATTTTAAAAATTACCGAAAACGTGTATTTATCTTCATCAGGGCGAAGAGAGCAAAGCTCATTGGAAACTTTTTCGGGGAGCATTGGGTTTACGCGGTCGGGGAGGTATACACTTGTTGCACGGCTATAACCCTCGCCATCGAGTGCTGTTGCCGGCGTAACAAAATGGCTCACATCTGCTATGTGTATCCCAATTTCATATTCATCTTTACCAAATTTTTTTATTGACAGTGCGTCGTCAAAATCTTTTGCATCTGCAGGGTCAATCGTAAAGGTGAGTATATCGCGGCAGTCTTTTCTTTTTGCCAGTTCTTTATCATCAATCCCTTCTGTTAATGAATTGGCTTCATCCAAAACTTTTTTAGGGAAATGCAATGGGAAACCGTTCTGAATGAGTATTTCTTTCATCGCCATATCATTGCGGTCTTTTGCCTGCAATACTGTTACCACTTCTCCTTCAGGTTTTTTTTCTCCCTTTTCCCAGTTCAAAAATTTTACTACTACCCTATCCTTGTTTTTTGCACCGTGCAAATTCCGGATGTTTATATAAAAATCAGGCATAGGTTTTTGGCTGTCTGCTTTAAAGAAGGCAAAATTTTCATTTACTTCGATATCGCCGATAAATTCCGTCTGCTTTCTTTCAACCACCTCTTCGATAACACCTTCAGCGCGCCTCCCATCTGATTCTTTCACTTTTACTTTTACCGTATCTCCATGCATCGCCTTATTGAAATCATTGGGTCGCACCAGCACATCATTGTCCCTTCCTTCGGCAATTACATAACCAATGCCGGAGCGTGTAATCTCCAGAACCCCTTTTACCAGGTGCGCCGGTTTTTTCTTTCCTGTTTTTTTACTCATAAATTTCTTTCCTCTAATTTTGTTCAAATACCTGTAGGCGCAATGTACAAATCAATTCCTAAATTAAATTAACACAGCTAATAAAAATGAATTAAAGAAATTAGTAACATTAAAGAACCAGGGGCTTGCATCAACATTTCATTGTTGGGCTTTTGTTCCGGCTTTTTTCTTCAATCCCTGCCTATGCCGGCAGGCAGGCGGCTAATTACCTTTGGTCATCATTTTAGAAATTCATTGTGGACTTTCAGGTAAGTAATAATCGAAAGCCGGGCTCTGGTGAGCCGCAATTCATTTTAAATCTTTCATTTAAGCAGGAACTGAAAATCAGGACGGTCTGTTGAGTCCAATCTTTAAGAATACCTCCCTGGTTTGGATTTGGCTTTGCTCCATCCCTGATTCTTCATTTCAGATTGAAAAACTTTTCCAGTATGAATGTTTTATTTTTGATAAAAATATTTTTATGGAAAGTTATGACACAGTTACTGCAGCTCTTAATGGCTTAAAAAAAAGAGGATATACAACAGATTTCAATATTGCTTTCGACAAATTAATCTGTAATGAAACAAAGACCTGTCTCAATCCCGATGAATTTGAAATAACTGAAGTCTATCGTTTTGAAGGAGAAACAAATCCATCTGATGAGGCAGTTGTTTATGCCGTTGAATCGAAATCAAAGGATATGAAAGGGGTACTGGTAAATGCGTATGGTGTATATGCAGATCCGATGTCGGATGTTATGATTAAAAAGCTTTCCATGCGTCGTGCAATAGATTAAAGTATTGTCAAAAGATATTTTTCATTTTCAAATTAATGTATGCTCAACAGGAGAAAGTTCTTGCAGTTTTCAACACTAGGCGCCCCGCTTTTTTCTATAAAAAATGTACTGGCTAACAGTGCAGGGCAAACGAAGCCAATTGTAATTTCTACCTGGGAAAGTGGTAAAGATGTAAATATTGAAGCATGGAAAATCCTGTCGCGAAATGGACGGGCTCTAGATGCGGTGGAAGCGGGTGCGCGCCAGATAGAAGGTATCTTTAATTGTTGTGTAGGCCTTGGAGGTTATCCGGACAGGGATGGCATCGTAACGCTCGATTCCTGCATAATGGACGAACATGCCAACTGCGGTTCAGTGGCCGGATTGGAACAAATAAAACACCCGGTTTCTGTTGCCAGGAAAGTTATGGAAACAACGCCTCATGTAATGCTGGTAGGCCAGGGCGCGCAGCAGTTTGCCATCGAAAATGGATTTGCAAAAGAACAGCAAAAATTGTCACCCGAAGCGGAAAAGGCATACAGGGAGTGGTTAAAAAAAAGTGAATATAAGCCCGTAATAAATATTGAAAATAAAAAAGCGAACGGCCCGTTTGCCCCGGCCTTTTTTGATGATGGCTCAGCCAATCATGACACGATGGGCCTTGTAGCTTTAGATGCGTCAGGAAATATGAGTGGTGCTGTAACAACAAGCGGTATGGCATTTAAAATTCATGGCCGTGTGGGTGACTCGCCAATTATTGGCGCTGGTCTTTTTGTAGATAATGAAGTGGGCGCTGCCACGTCAACCGGGGTTGGAGAAGAAGTAATGCGCATTTGCGGAACACACCTCGTGGTCGAATTTATGCGCCAGGGCAATTCTCCTGAAATGGCCTGCCGTAAAGCAGTTGAGCGCATTGTAAAGCGCGACCCAGCAAAAGCAAAAACATTACAGGTTGGCTTTTTAGCGCTCAATAAAAAAGGAGAATACGGCGCGTATGCCATACAAAAAGATTTTGTTTTTTGTGTAAAAAGTAATGGAGAAGAAAAAATTGTTCCGTCGAAATTCATGGTGGTGTTATGAGTTATGGAATGGTGAGTTGTGAATGGTCAATGGTCAATGGTCATTAAGTCAGTAGCCATATTCCGGAGGGGTTACGTTGAGGCAAAAATATGAAACTCGAAATAATAGGTTTTAATATTGAAAGCTGTATTGCAGCACTGGAAGGCGGCGCCTGCCGGATAGAATTGTGCGATAACCCTTCAGAAGGCGGTACCACCCCCTCTTACGGATTTATTAAAGCTGCAAGAGAAAAACTTTCCATTGAATTATATGTAATGATCCGCCCGCGTGGCGGAGATTTTTTTTACAGCGATAATGAGTTTGAAATAATGAAAGCTGATATCGAAATTTGCAGGCAATGCGGATGCGATGGGGTAGTTATTGGTATATTGAAAATGGATGGAACTGTAGATAAAAAAAGATGCCGGGAACTTATTGGTTTGGCGTACCCGTTAGGTGTTACATTTCATCGTGCATTCGACAGAACAAAAGACCCTTTCAGGGCGTTGGAAGATATTATTGAAATAGGATGTGAAAGAATTTTAACTTCCGGCCAGCAGCCAACGGCTGTTGACGGTGCACAAGTTATTAAAGAACTGGCTTTCAGGTCAGGCGACAGGATTATCATCATGCCTGGTTCCGGAGTCAATGCAGAGAATATTATTTTTCTCGCTGAAAATACGCTCGCTAAAGAATTTCACAGTTCAGCAGGTATTTATGCAGAAAGTACCATGAACTACACAAACCCTTCAATGAATGAATCATTGAAGCACGTCACTGCCAATAAAGACGAAATAATAAAGATGGTTGCGTTATTGAAAGAATATAATAAATGAACGCTGTCCCTCACTGCAGGGTTCCTGTTTAATAGATGCAGATTGAAAAGCCTACAAATAATTTATCAATATTTCCGTAAGATCGACACGTTACCACATACAAAAAGGAAATTACCTAAGCTCCGTTGGAACGATATGTCCTGTCAGCTTCGGAATGGTTGCCTTTTTTTTACATGTTCTCCTGCCATTCTTCGAAACCGGTTTTTAATTTTTCAATATCTTTCGTTAGCCTGACGCTTAATAATTATGGATCTAAAAAAGGAAATTTTAAAAGAGCATTCAAAAAAACAATGCAATAAAATTGTGAGTTGGGTGGGCAATGATAAAAATAAGTTTAATGAATTGTTTCAGTTGTTTTTACATGGTGAATATCGCATTACCCAAAGAGCCGCGTGGCCATTAAGCTATTGCGTAATCGCGCATCCCCATTTTATGGTACATCATTATAAAGAGTTGCTTGATAATTTAAAAAAATCAAATCTTCACAATTCAATAAAAAGAAATACGGTGCGGCTTTTGCAGACAGCAGATATTCCCGAAAAGCATGAAGGAGGCGTTATGGAAATCTGTTTTAAATATTTGGAATCGCCTGGCGAAGCTGTTGCTATCAAGGCTTTTTCATTAACGGTATTGGGGAGGCTCGCAAAAAAGTATCCTGAAATAGTTCCCGAAATAAAATTGATCATTGAAGAACAGTTGCCGCATCAAACCGCTGCGTTTAAAAGCAGGGCCAAAAATTTTCTGGAAGCTTTCACTTCAGGCTAAGCTTTTCTTATGATAAATTTTCACCTCTGACCCTTTTGCCATAAAAACTGAAGAAGGCACCTCATCACTTAAAAAAGAAAATTCAGTGCCATAGATACCGTTAAAATCACAATTAACTGTATAACTTAAGACTTTAAAAATTTCCCAACGTGGATGATTGACTTCATATTCGTAGGTTTTATTTTCATTATACTTTGTGTAGCCGAAATAATGTTCGGCAATAAATTCTTCCTCACTGTTCCTACGCATCGGCGATGATTTGTTTTGTGAAGATGCAGTAAGCCTGTTCCATTTGTTCTTAAACTTCCATTTGTAGCAGGTTTCTATCTCACCTGCTTTTTTAATGTGGAAATGATTCATTTTCATAGTGGAATAATTTTCCCCGTAGAGAATGTTGGCAAAAAAGCTTATGGCGAAACGCGGCACAATTCCTTTGATAAAAACCATCCCCCTTTTCCAATTGCCGTGATCATTATATTTTACGTAGAATCTCAAATTCACTTCTTCAAAATTCATATGGCGTGGAACGCTGAGTCCAAGAATTCTTGTGTTCAAAAACATAAATCCCACAAGGCTTACAAAAGTTTTTCCTTCAAAACAGTTAAGTTCGGTTCCGAAAGGAATAAACGGTAAAAGCAATTCTTTTGGCACAACATAATTTGCCATGATAAGATTGTTCCATTCTGCGTGTAAAAAACGTGATTTCATTCTGTTGGTTTTTCAGTCCTGCTGAAACCCCGAAAGATCAATCGCAAATTCTGATCGTACGTAATATAATTGTAGATCCAGTTAAAGAAAACAGCAACCCTGTTTTTAACACCGAGCAACAAAAAAAGATGAATCCCCATCCATATCGTCCATGCAAAAAACCCTTTGAAATGCAGTTTGGGCTTAGGAATGTCCACCACTGCAAGATTACGCCCAACGGTTGCCATAGTACCTTTATCGTGATATTCAAACTCTTTCATCGACGAAGTTTTTTTCTCTGTCTTAAGAAGATTTGAACCCAATACATTTCCCTGCGCAATAGCAACTCCCGCCAGCTGTGGATGGCCGTGCGGATATTTTTCAGTTTCCATATAGCCAACATCTCCTATTGCATAAACATTTTCATACCCCATTACTTTATTAAACCGGTCAACTTTAATACGGTTGCCTTTTACGATTAAATTTTTATCAATTCCTTCGGGTACATTTCCTTTAATACCGGCCGCCCATACTACTAATGAAGAAGTAATAGTACTGCCGTTCTGCATGGTTACTGTTTTACCATCATAACTTTTCACAACAGTTTCAGTCATGACAATCACATTCAGTTTTTTTAAATATTCCAAAGAATCATGGCTCGATTTTGCAGTCATCGCTGCGAGGGTTCTCGGGCTCCCCTCGAGGAGATAAATTTTCATTTTGCTGAAATCAAGCTCCGGATAATCTTTTGGCAGAACAAACCTGCGCATATCGGCAATTGCTCCGCTCATTTCGACACCTGTAGGGCCCCCTCCTACCACCACAACAGTCATAAGACTTTCCAGGTCTTTTTCATCTTTTGAAAACAATGCATTCTCGATATTTTTAAGCAGCCTGTATTTTATCTGCAAAGCCTCAACGGTACTTTTCATCGGGCAGGTATTTTCCACCAATTGAGCATTCCCAAAAAAATTGGTATCCGCGCCGGTTGCTAAAACCAAAACATCATATTCAAATGTATCTTTATCAGCAATCACTTTGTTTTGGGAAGTATCAATGGATTTCACTTCCGTCATACGAAAATGGATATTGTTATTTTTATGAAAGGCTTTTCTCAACGGAAAAGAAATATTGCTTGCATCCAGCCCTGCTGTGGCTACCTGGTAGAATAAGGGCTGAAACTGGTGAAAATTATAACGGTCGATAAGCGTAACATCAAATCCCTTTTTATTGCTGAGTTTTTTTGCAAGCCTTAATCCGCCAAATCCTCCGCCGATAATTACGACTTTCATAGTCAAATTTTTAGTTTGCTGTTCATATTCATTGCGTTTGTATTGAAATCAAACATCAAACTTCTTAATACAATAATCTTACCTTAATTGTCTCCTTTACTTTTTTGAGCAACTCAAGTGCATTTCCTGAAATGTTTTTGCTTACATCCAGTACGACATATCCGATTTCATCATTGGTTTTCAAATACTGCGCCAGTATATTTATTTTATGGAGAGACAACTGTGTATTTATTTCGGATAACACACCCGGCACGTTTTTATGAATATGCAGAATTCTGTGCGTTCCTTCCTGCGGGGGGAGGCTCAACGCAGGTATGGTATGCGAACCTGTAGTAATTCCCTTTTCCAAATAATTAAAAAGCTTGCTGCTTACATCTTCACCGATGTTTTGCTGAGCCTCCTCAGTTGAGCCCCCAACATGCGGAGTTAATATCACATTACTCAATCCCTGTAATGGAGTTACAAATGGATCTCCGTTCTTTTCCGGTTCATCAGGATACACATCTATGGCAGCTCCCCCAAGCTCATAGTTGAGCAGGGAATTTCTTAACGCATCAAGGTCCACGACATTTCCCCTTGCATAATTAATGAGGATAGCTGTCTTTTTACAATGCTTCAACGTTGCCTTATTTATCATATTCCTGGTAGCAGGCAAATCGGGCACATGAAGCGTAATTATGTCCGCGAGGCGCATCAATTCTTTTAAGGAAAATTTGTCTTCTGCATTTCCCAGAGGCATTTTAGTTTCCGTGTCATAGAAAATAACTTTCATACCAAGAGATTCTGCGAGTACGCTTACCTGTGAGCCTATGTTTCCATAGCCAATAATTCCCAGGGTTTTGCCGCGTAGCTCATGGCTTCCAGCTGAGTCTTTAAGCCACTTACCTTCGTGCGCCGCTTTATTCTTGTCAGGAATTTTCCTGA
>JBDTZL010000318.1:0-2820 GCA_040005125.1 Ginsengibacter sp. | reverse complement strand
CACTGAATTTCCTTTTTGCACAATCTCTTTGTTTTTTGCAAATGAGAAATTGATATTATTTTTATTGATCGCGGGTGTTATGTCCACGAAAGTTCCTACGGCAGCGGAGTTATCAAAAGACTTCGCTTTTTCCCATGGAAGGCCTTTTTCTTTTAACTGGTTCTGTATGTCTCTTGCAGTAAAATCAATTCCAACACTAATGGCGTTATAATAATTTGAGGCGTGCTTTTCCTGGATATATTTTCCGTTCTTGCTAATACGCACAACAAGCTCGCATTCATAATGAAGTTCATTCGTAAATTCAGGGTAATAAAACGGAGTATGGTTTTGAACAAGAGCGCTCTTGGGCTTCATGAAAATAACCGGCTCATCCGGCAAATCACTACCCATTTCCTTTACATGATCCGCATAATTACGTCCGATACAAAAAATTTTCATATTTAGCCAGATTTATTTGGGTGCCAAAGGGTTTGGGAGGCGAAAATATACAAAACAAATTAAAAAAAGAATTATCTACTTCCCAGATCCAGAATTAAACGTAAAACTATTTATTGTATTCATTGTTCTGTCAATACCAATAGTTGCAAAATTTTCGATTACTTCAATACATTTTTCAATTTTGAGCCTCACAAGAGGAACTTCTTCAGCAAACCATTGGCCTAAAACAAATTCAACCTGCATCCCTTTGGGAAAATTATTGCCAATTCCAAACCGGAGCTTGGGGTAAATATCGGTACCCAGAACATTCTGAATATCCCGCAGGCCGTTGTGACCAGCATCGCTACCACTTTTACGCAATCTCAGTTTATTCAAAGGAAGCGCCAGTTCATCCACAATTGTAAGCGAATTTTCAACACTGATTTTTTCTTTATCCAACCAGTACTTCATAGCCCTTCCGCTCAGGTTCACAAAAGTAGTCGGCTTAATACAAACGAAGATTTTACCTTTATATTTTATTTCTGTTACTTCCGCAAGCCTGGCCACTCTAAAAGATCCGCCATGTGTCAAAACGAAAGCGCTTACGACGTCGAAACCAATATTGTGCCTTGTGTGCGCATATTCGGTTCCGGGATTACCAAGCCCTACAATTAAATACTTCGACATTTACAAACGAAGATAGGGTTTTGTAAAAATGTTGAACGGTTGATAATACCAACTCATTATAAGGTTTTAGATGCGGGATTTTATCCTGCAAACTGAATACAACATGTACAGACCTTTTTTTGTTACATACCAGGTTGAAGTTTTTTCGCCCATAACATAGTTAAAAGTGAGGCTTATAAGACCTCTTTCAATAAGCGGATAGAGGGAACTAATGTCTATCGGGCCAAACGGTTGTCTTTTTTTTTGCCTGGCGCATGCCTTTTTCAAAGCCATTACCATGGATGGAGACAAAGGAAATTCTTTGTCGCGGTAAAAATGTCCACGGGGAAAAGCTTTGATTATTGTCAAAAGAGCTGTTTCCTGTAAGGTACCCTTATAATAATTACAACACGTAACTATTAAAACTGTATTGGTAAAGGGTTTCCATTCGCAGGGTTATATAATACATATTACCCGACTACATTCAATTTACCCTTTATTTTTGAAGCTATCTTTAAAAGATGCGGAAAAAGATTCAATTGCATCTGATTATCCCGCCTGAAGATAAAACTGTTTTGGCAAAATTAAAATTTGCGTCTAATCAAACCCGTTAGTTAATTAAACCCGGTCAAGGTATTGCTGTAATTCAGCATCTGTCTTAATAAGCACATCACGCACTTTGCTTCCCTGGTTGGGTCCTACAACCCCTGCAGCTTCCAACTGGTCCATTAACCTTCCCGCACGATTATACCCAAGCTTCATACGTCGTTGCAACAAAGAGGTGCTTCCGCTCTGGCTCTGAACGATAAGCCTCGCCGCATCTTCAAAAAGCGAATCCCTGTCATTAACATCAAAATCCCTGTTTTCAAATTCCTTTTCATCAACATATTCCGGTAATTTAAAGGCCTCGGGATAACCTGGCTGGTCGCCAATAAAATCAGTTATCTTATCCACTTCGGGAGTATCAACAAACGGGCATTGCAGGCGCGTAAGTTCTCCGTTATAACTTATAAGCATATCGCCCTTTCCAATCAATTGTTCAGCGCCACCCACGTCAAGTATGGTACGGCTGTCTATCTTACTGCTCACTTTAAATGCAATGCGGGCGGGAAAGTTTGCTTTAATGGTTCCGGTTATTATATTAACTGAAGGACGTTGCGTTGCTATGATCAAATGAATACCCACTGCCCTGGCAAGTTGTGCAAGGCGTGCAATCGGCATTTCAACCTCTTTGCCTGCAGTCATGATAAGATCTGCGAATTCATCAATAACCAAAACAATAAAAGGTAAATACTCATGGCCCTTTTCGGGATTTAATTTCCGGGCAACAAATTTTTCATTGTACTCTCTTATGTTCCGGGTGCCTGCTTCTTTCAAAAGGTCATACCGTATGTCCATTAATGTACACAATGCATTGAGAGTATGAATTACTTTTTTGGTGTCGGTAATGATAGCATCTTCCTCACCGGGAAGTTTTGCTAAAAAATGCTTTTGTATCTTACTATAAATACTCAGCTCCACTTTTTTGGGATCAATCAACACAAGCTTAAGTTGTGAAGGATGCTTTTTGTAAAGAAGGGAAACCAGGATTGCATTTAATCCAACTGATTTACCTTGCCCGGTGGCACCCGCCATTAATAAATGTGGCATCGTGGTAAGATCAACAATAAAATTTTCATTATCAATTTTCTTCCCGATTGCAATAGGCAACGAAAAATTATTATTTTGAAATTTTTC
>JBDTZL010000238.1:0-2833 GCA_040005125.1 Ginsengibacter sp. | reverse complement strand
ATAAATTTGAGCAGTCAATTTTAAAGTATTGAGCTTGTGATTAAAGGGAGCTGATAACCGGCACAATCGATATGTGGCGTATAAATAATCCTCTAAAACAGGATGATCGGAACAGCAGCCCGCCACTACAAAACAAATTATGAAGAAGAGCATGACATTTGTTATTAGTTATTTTATAGGTGCATGTCTTTTGGCACAAGCTACATCAACCCGGCTAACTGAAAAACCAGATTCGATAGCAATCTATAAAGTTGTTCTGGATGGACAATCCAAAATTATTCCACCAACATTACCCGCAAACAAAGCTTATGATGAGTTCCTCAGGCTTCGTTGGAATTTTGTCAAAACAAAGGCGCCATTCAGTCCCGGCCCGGCTCCGCGGTCTGAGTATCCCCAATATTATTTCTATTGTGCATTCAAGGATTCCGGGAATGTTCTGTTACCGGATCTTTGGATGAACGATGTAGGTGAGAAACTTCCGAATTGGTTTGAATCGACGCGTTTATACTATGCTTATTCAGGAGACATTGCGCCATTGAATATTGCAAAAGGCATGATAGATTACTCGATTGATCACGGAATAACCCCGTCAACATACAACTGGCCAAACTTTCCACAAACGGGCTCCAATGCAGGAGATATGGAATTCCGTGGATTCAGTTCTGCAAAAAGATTTGCAACGGATGATGTACAGGTTGATCATGCAGGTGATATTGGTGCAACCTATTATAAAATGTTTCTTTTTTACGGGGATGCTAAATATAAAACCGCGGCCATTAATGTAGCCAACACACTTGCGGGCAAAATACGTCCGGGTAATTCAACCCAATCACCATGGCCTTACGTGGTAAATACGAAGACAGGGAAAATTGTTTCAGATTATTGTTCCAACTGGTTTGGCTGCATAACACTTTTTGATTGCCTGATTGATGCAAAGATTGGAAATGTAAAAGCATACCAGGATGCCCGTGCAAAAGCCAGGGATTGGATATTGCAATACCCGATGAAGAACGGGGTGTGGGTTGACGGGCATACTGATAATTATATAACCGGTACAGGAAACCTGAGTAATATGAGTGCCAGTAATGCCGGGTTGTATCTTTCAGATTACCGCGCATTTGATCCCGGCTGGAAGATAGATTTGCCGGGGCTCATAAAGTGGACCGAAAAGAATTTTATTTTCCATTCTGCTCCGGGCGAACCGGGAACACAGTGGGGGGCAAATATAGTAGGTGAACAGCTTTCATTTCCATATAAAATGGATTATCAAACGGCACGGTATGCAGCGCAGTGTGCCAGGTGGTATGCTTTATCCGGTGACACAACTTTTAAAGAAAAAGCCTATCGCTCTCTGAACTGGGTGACGTACTGCATTGATTCCACCGGTAAGGCGTTTGAAAGCCCTCTTAGTAAAGGCATATTAAGCTGGTGGTCCGACTCCTACGGTGAGGGCCCTAGAATGTTTTACCATGCATTCGCTGCAGTTCCTGAATGGGCGCCTGATGGAGAGAATCACATCCTTTATTCAAATAAAATAATAAAAGACGTTTCTTACCAGCACGAAAAAGTGCAATATACTGCTACCGTTAAAAAGGGTACAGAATATTTACGCCTCGCCTTTAAACCAGCTAAGATCACAATAAATGGCATTAAAATTTCTTTGGTTACAGATTTAGACAAAGATGGCTATACCCTGAAAAACCTGCAGAATGAAGATTATGCGGTAACGATAAACAGGCTGAGAATGGGTGAGGTAGTTATTTCGGGGTCCTTAAATTGATACTAATAAAAGAGTAGTGGCTGTGCGTTATGATAAAATAATTCCGGTAGCAGAACAGTAAATTAAAATACCCGGTGATTGTTGTGGTTGAAATGAATCTCATTTAATAAAACACTTAAGCTTTTCCTGGAACATCGAAGGATCAAAAAATGGTAGCTGGTTAGGCCCCTCTCCCGGAGATAGCTTGTCCTGAGTTTGTCGAAGGAGGTTAGGGGTGACGTATTCATGTAATATTTAAATCGACAAAAATTGATATGAAAAGAGCTTCACTGGTAATGATGGTATTTACCTGCTTTTATTTTCTTCCAATATATTCTTTTGGCCAGGTAAGTAATGGCAATTTGCTTACCCTCAGAATTGATGGCTCAAAGAGATTTCAGCAAATCGATGGTATTGGCGTTAACGCAAACACCCGAAGCTGGAACGGCAAAGAACTTGAACCCGCATTAAATCTTTTATTGGATTCTATGCACGCAACCGTTTGGAGGGTAATTGTGGAAACCGTGGAGAAATGGGAAGATGTGAATGACAATAAAGACCCTTTTAAATTTAACTGGGACTATTATAACAAGCTATATGAAACATCAAAATTTCAAAAAGCATTTGCGATGATTGATTATCTCAACAAGCATGGCATTACCGATAAACTCATGATCAATTTCATGGGCCCCGTTCCGGAATGGATGGGAAAAAAGACCATTAAACCGGAATTTGAAGATGAGTATGTTGAGATGATCGTTTCATTTTTTTACTATGCAAAAAATACCCGGCACCTTAAATTCGGGCTGGTATCACCTACCAACGAATCGGATTGGCACAACGAGGGCCCGGAGCTGGATGAAAAACAGTATGCACGTTTGATGAGAAAGTTAATCGACCGCATGGCATCGTTGGGGATGGGTGATGTGCGTTATGTGGGGCCCGATCCTGCAGGCATGGAGCACGGTATAGAAAAATATATACCTGAGCTGATGAAAGATCCTGTGATAATGTCTAAAATGGCGCATTTCGGATTGCATAGTTATGGAGGATATTATGCGAATGCAGATTCTG
>JBDTZL010000405.1:0-30342 GCA_040005125.1 Ginsengibacter sp. | reverse complement strand
CGAATCATAAAAATCAGGTTAATCAGCTTAATCAACGGTTCAGACATTTAAATTTGGAATTAATA
The DNA here is from genome assembly GCA_040005125.1 of Ginsengibacter sp. Taxonomy (GTDB): domain Bacteria; phylum Bacteroidota; class Bacteroidia; order Chitinophagales; family Chitinophagaceae; genus Ginsengibacter. The sequence goes on along the minus strand of JBDTZL010000405.1, from coordinate 30,277 downwards.
AGTCGTTTGAACTGTAAACTTTTTGCTCCGAAATTTATTAGCATCCCAATTTCCAGATTATAAGCTTCCAAATAATTTATTCCCTGTGTAAGATGAACATCTTCTAATTGAATAATGGCTTTTGTCTCCACCGAGATTACATTCTCAACTAAAAAATCCACCCTTCTTGTGCCTAACTGTTCTTTTTTGTAAAAGATAGGCATCTCAAATTCCCTTGCAAAAGTCAATCCTTGCAAAGTCATTTCCTTTTCCATAGCTCGCTGGTAAATCACTTCCTGAAAACCATTACCAAGAATTTTATGCACTTCCATTGCACAGCCTATAATTTTAGCGGTGATGTCTGAATATTTGTATTGTTCTTTAATCATATAAAATCACGTAATCAAATCATGTAAAATCATTTAATCAGGTTAATCAATGGTTCAGACAACTCCCCACTAAAAGCTTTTTGCAAAATGCTTTTTTTTAATGCTTCCAATTCGTTTAGTTTTTGCTGATAGATGGTTTCTAATTTTTTTGTTTCAGTGGAAAGTGTGTTGAGTTGGGAAATGATTTTTTGTTGTTCTTTGATAGATTTAGGAAATGGCAATAAGTAGTTCTCGATCCAATCTTTTGAAACTCTTTTATGACCGACAGCACCCGTCATTAAAGCCCTGCCTTCTTCTCTAAATGATTTACGAGATAAAAAATAATAAAGAAGTTCCTGCTCAACTTCACCATTTGACCTAAAGACAATGTATTCACTTGAACCGAATCCAATACCATTTTTTAAATTATTTGCTATTCCAATTTTCCCGTTTTCAAAGCAAGGAGTAATTTTAGCTAATAGCACATCGCCATCAGCAAAATATGTATAGCTTCCTGAAACTTCTTTCAATGTTTTTTCTTTTGTTGGGTTAATTTCTTTGCCTTCTACTCCCAAATCTTCCATTGGTAAAAAGGTTACTAAATCATTTTCTTTTAACTTATCCCTTGCTTCTTTTTTTTGTGGTTTTAATTGACAAACTTCTCCCAACTTCTTCTCCACCCAACCTTCACCTTTTTGCGAAAAAATATTATTGAGTTGGCTTTGAAAAAGTTCTTTAGCATTGTTCAGGTTCTTTTCTGTATTGGCTTTGGCTTGACCAATAGTGGCAAAGGTTTCATCTAAAATGGAAACAATGTGTTTTTGTTTGTGCAATGATTTGGGATAAGTCAATTCAACCTTTTTGACAAGGTCGCCACTAATATTTTTTACAATAGCGCCACTTGCTAGTCCTTGTATCTGTTCCTGAATGCTTGGAGATGTTAATAAATAATAAAAATAGTCAACATCTATATAATCGGGTAACCGCAAAACAAACCAACCGTCATGAATGTAACCTTCCGTTTTCATTATGAAAGGATGACCAAATGACATTGAGTTCGACAAAATGAAATCGCCTTCTTTTACAAATCGTGATTGTTTTGCGCCCTCCTTCGTTATTTTTTCCTTGGTCGAATAAAGATATTTTGTAACGTCTTTTGTGTCGCCGATTTTTATCCAATTGACTCCATCATCTTTATCAGTAAAATATTTATTAATTGGCCTTGGTGAACTGCCTCGTTCAACAATACAAACCTCTCCCAACTTTTTAATTTCCCATCCTTCTCTCATATCAATTCCTTTATCGTTTGAAGAATGTCATTGGTTTCTGCATCCAGCAATTCCATTTCACTTAATATTTCCTGCGGGCTTCGCAATGCTGCTTCTTCCGGCGTGTTTGGATTCTTTACACTCAGGTCATAATTGTGTGTTTGAACATCCACAATTTTTATACTCCAGCTTTTTTCTGTTTCTGGCTTCGATAAGCTTAGCCTTACAAACTCCTGCATGTCGGCATCATTCAGCGAATTTGTTTTGCCCATGTTTCTTCCTGCATCCATTTGGTAGTACCAGGTGTTTTTAGTGGGTTCGCCTTTATCAAAAAACAGCACCACGGTTTTAACGCCTGCACCTGTAAATGTGCCGGCTGGCATATCTAAAATGGTGTGAAGGTTGCAACTCTCCAATAAATACTTCCGTAAAGAAACAGAAGCATTATCGCTGTTACTTAAAAAAGTATTCTTGATAACAATACCTGCTCTTCCACCCGCTTTCAAACTTTTAATAAAGTGCTGCAAAAAAAGAAAAGCGGTTTCGCCTGTTTTAATATCAAAATTCTGTTGCACTTCGGGGCGTTCTTTTCCACCGAATGGCGGATTGGCCAATATTACATTATAACGGTCTTTCTCCTGTATGTCTCTTATGTTTTCGCTGAGCGTGTTGGTATGGATAATGTTGGGCGCTTCAATGCCGTGCAATATCATGTTCATTACGCCAATGATGTAAGCAAGATTTTTTTTCTCTTTGCCATAGAAAGTTTTCTCCTGCAGGGTTTTTAAATCGGAGGTGGTTAATTTATCTCTATCCCGTGTCATGTATTCATACGCTTCACAAAGAAATCCCGCGCTTCCAACGGCACCATCATAAATGCGTTCGCCGATCTTTGGTTTCACTACTTCGATCATAGCGCGTATCAAAGGCCGTGGCGTGTAATACTGCCCGCCGTTGCGCCCGGCATTGCCCATGTTTTTAATTTTGCTTTCATACAAATGGCTGAGCTCGTGTTTATCTTTTTGGGAACGGAAAGGAAGCTCATCCACCAAATCAATAATTTCACGAAGGTTATAACCACTTTGTATTTTGTTTTTCAGCTCACTGAAAATTTCTCCTATTTTATATTCAATGGTTTGTGGATTATCAACCGATCTTAATTTAAAACCAGCCAGGTAAGGAAAAAGTTTTAAGTCCACGAACTGTACAATGTCCGGGCCGGTCATGGCTTTATGGTGATCCGGTTTCCCGTCCGCGGTTTTTGGCATTGCCCAATTGGGCCATCGGAATTCTTCATCAAGAATATATTTGTAATCTTTGCCTTGCAAAGCCGCTTCATCTGCTTTATCCTGTTCCAGGTCGTGCAGGTATCGAAGAAACAAAATCCATGAGGTTTGTCTGATATAATCCAGTTCACTATCAGCCCCTGAATCTTTATAAAGTATGTCGTCTATATTTTTAAAAGTCTGTTCAAACATTTGCGTTGTTCAATTTAGGGATGTCTTTGAAATCTGGTTAATTTGTAATCTTTTATCTGCATTCTTTGAAAGGAAGTTACATTATTTTCCAATGAAAGATGGACGGGGAATCGGAGAGCGGTGATTGTGCTTCCAAAAATAGATTTGTGCATTACCCGTAACCAGTAAATACAAATTCCATTACAACAATAAACTTTATTTTATTTGCCTGCAGAAACATTTATGCAGTTTAATCATATCGTTATATATTTGAATACATAACGCATAAACTTATGCATACCGCTATACCAAAAATCCTGCTAATTGTTTTCTGCTTTACAGGCAATATAGTTTGCGCCCAGCAAAAGGATTTTGCCAAAACAGATTCAGTAAATATTCTTGCTGAAGTTATTGTTACAGCTTCCCGGGTAAAGGAAAGCCTGCTCCATTCGCCGGTGAGTGTACAAAAAGCCGGGAATAATTATTTCGCAACTTCTTCAGCCCCGACTTTTTTTGATGCGCTTGAGCACCTCCAGGGTGTTCAAATGATAACACCAAGCATGGGGTTCAGAGTGTTGAATGCAAGAGGCTTTGCCAACACTACCAATGTACGCTTCGCCCAGTTGGTTGATGGATTGGATGTACAGTCCCCGCATATCGGTGGCCCCATCGCAAATGCACTTGGCCCCGGTGACCTTGATGTAGATAATGTAGAAATAGTTCCTGGTGTTGTATCGGCTTTGTATGGTATGAATACCATTAACGGGCTGGCAAATATTTCGACAAAAAATCCATTTTTATCCGAAGGCTTTAGCATACAGCAAAAAACTGCTGTTACTCATATTGGTGATGCCAATAGTAAAGTAAAACCCTTTTCTGAAACAAGTTTTCGATGGGCAAAAATCATTTCATCCAAACTGGCCTTTAAACTTAATGGTACATATAGCAGGGGGTACGACTGGATCGCCGATGACCATACTGAGCTCAACGGGACAGCCAATGCCAGTACCGGACTTACAGGAATTGATAACCCTGCCCGCGACCCTGTAAGCAGTTACGGCAATGAATCAAGCGACCGCAAAACAATCGCTTTGGGTGGAAAAAATTATGTAGTGGCACGCACCGGTTATGATGAAAAAGATGTAGTGGACTATAACCTGCAAAACATAAAGGCGGATGTTGGTATCTATTACAAAGTTTCGCCCACTGCATCAATTATTTATACATATCATATGGCATTGCTGGATAATGTTTACCAACGCGCCAACCGTTTTCGGCTGCAGGACTACCTGGTTCAGCAGCATGGCCTGCAGTACCAGTCGAATGCGATACAACTGAAAGTTTATATGAATAGTGAGAACACAGGCAACTCTTATAACCTGCGTTCCATGGCAGAAAATATTGACCGTAATTTTAAACCAGATAATATTTGGTATGCCAGCTACACCTCTGCTTTTAATAACGCTGTAAATTCAGGCACATCGGTTGCGCAGGCCCATCATGCGGCACGGGCATTTGCTGATGATGGCCGTTACCAACCAGGTACACCGGCTTTTAAAAGCGAACTGAAAAAATTGCAGCAGGAAAATAACTGGGACAGCGGTGCAGCTCTAAAAGTACGGGCAAGTTTTATTCATTCCGAAGGGCAGGCAGACCTGACCAAAAATTTATTAAAGGGGCTGAAAGAAAAAACAGGGCTTGAAATACTTGCCGGTGCAGACCATCGCACTTATACTATTATTCCCGATGGCAATTATTTTATTAATCCCATTGCAGGTAAATCATACAGCAATATAAATTATGGCAAGACGGGCGGCTTCATTTCTGTAACCAAAGCTATATTCAATGATAAATTAAAAGTCGGAGGTATACTTCGTGCAGATAAAAATGATTATTTCCCATTGGCATGGAGTCCGCGTTTTACTGCGGTTTATTCGCCCGTGTACAGGCATAATTTTCGGCTATCCTTCCAAAGCGGTTATCGCTTCCCCGGCATATTTGAGGCATATTCCAACGTTAACAGCGGTGGTGTAAAACGTGTAGGCGGTTTACCTGTGATGTCTCATGGCATTTTCGAAAATGCCTGGCTCCAATCGTCTATAACTACTTTTCAACAGGCTGTTCTGAAAGATGTCAATACAAACAGAATGACGCAAAATGCGGCTATTGTGAATAACAAATCTGTGCTCAAAAAAAATCCCTATACCTACATAAACCCCGAACACGTTAATTCTATAGAAGGTGGTTACAAGGGCCTTCTTGCTGAAGGCAAACTGTTTATAGACGCTGACTTTTATTTTAACAGTTACCGGTCTTTCATAGCCCAGGCAAATATGAATGTACCTAAAACATCCAATGCAGATTCTATTCCGTTTGCATTGTATAATAAATCCCGGCAAAGTCCTTATCGCATGTGGACCAATTCACAAACGGAGGTATACAATTACGGATTAAGCGCAGGGATTACTTACAGTAGTGCTGGTTATACGGCTAACGTAAATACCACTTATTCGAAGCTGAGGAAATCTGCAAGTGAAGACGGTCTTGAAGATGGATTTAATACGCCGGAATGGATGATTAACATTTCGGCATCAAAAAACGAAATTTTTAAGCATACCGGTGCAGGCATAACATGGAGATGGCAAAGCAGTTATTACTGGCAATCTTTCCTGGTGAACGGTACCACACCTGCTTATTCAACATTGGATGCCCAGATAACTTATTCCTTTGGTACCACCTATAAATTGAAAGCTGGCGCCACCAACCTGCTGAATAAATATTACTATTCTTTTTTAGGTGGCCCTTCCATTGGCGGGATGTATTATCTTACTTTTACTTATGCAATGAAATAACAGTAAACCGGCCAGGTTGTTTATCTTTCTAAAATATTTTGCAGTGGTTCAAACCCCGAAGAAATTTACAGCCGGATTTTAATTACACCCGGCCCATATTATACGCAGAGTAGTATTTTCCGGGAGACAATCATGGATAGGAACCATAAAATTTAATCGGCATGTAATTCGATATTTGAAACCGATACTCATTTTCGCTGCCCCGTAAATTATATTTTTGGTAATAAAACAAAAGCCCCCCATTTGCATGGGAGACTTTTATTTCAAAAGCATTTCTTATGCCTGTGAGCATTGACTTTTTGGACAAGCGTCCTTACATTTTTCAGTACAGTGTTTTTGTTTGCATTTTTTGCAATCTTTATGACCGCCTGCAAACACTACTGAACATGAAAGTAAAATGTAAGACACTGCCAATAAACATATTTTTTTCATTATATATTTTTTTGGAGTGAAACAATATTATTTAGTTTTTTAAACTAAAATAATATTTGGAGGTTTCCACTTATCAGGTATGTAATCTGATGAAAGAGAACTACGAATGAAAGGATATTCCTTTTTACAAAATATATTGGTATTGAGATCAGTTGAATAATATTCAAAAATAGTAACAGAGTTAAGCGGGCAGTTTACACATGAAGTGTTACAATCCTTCGGGTTACATTTCCGGGATTTATCAGCCTGGTGCTTTTTCATACATCGCTCTTTCATCATTTTAGAACAGCACATCGTTTTTTTGTAGCTCTCAGAAAAAGAAAGGGGGATCTTGATTGTCTCACCAAAGTAACCGATAAAAGACACCAATAATATGAATGCGGCAAGTTTCATTGAAGGATGAAAATACAAATTATTCACATTGAATTTTTACCACTTATCATTTATCTCTCTTAAAAAATATGATATAAACAAAAAAGCAATAAAATTATTTTATCTAAGAAGCTGTTTAAAAATGAAAATTTCGTTTACCATATCGCGGCCTGCCTGCCCGGTAGGCAGGTTGGTGAGAACACCAACCGTGGTGTTCCGGCGTGACCGGTGGTGCCCACCGGCCACTTTTACAGACAAAAAAGCAATAAAATTATTATTATCCAGGTAATACATTTACCACATTTGACAATTATAATTCATAAATTCACTTAAAATTAAATTCGCTTTATGATCCAGGAAGATGGTTTAAGTGAAGACGAAAAATATTCATTGCATCATACCCGCAGAAAATTTTTAAAACAATCATCTGCTTTAACAGCACTTGCTTTAGCATCACCTGTTTTGATAAAGGCAGCAGAAAATAATTTGGATGAAAAAGCTGCTGAGTATTTTGAGCAACAATCTTTACAAATTGAGATCAACGGGGTACAGCATGAGCTTTCTATAGAGCCACGTGTTACATTGCTGGACCTTTTGCGGGAAAAATTGCATCTTACGGGATCTAAAAAAGGCTGTGATTATGGGCAATGCGGGGCATGCACCGTTCATGTAAATGGCGCGAGGGTTTTATCATGCCTGAGCCTTGCCATTATGCAGAACGGAAAAAAAATAACTACCATCGAAGGCGTGGCAAACGGTGATACGCTTCACCCGATGCAGCAGGCATTTATTAAGCATGATGGTTTTCAATGCGGGTATTGTACTCCCGGGCAGATCATGTCGGCCATCGCCTGTGTGCGGGAAGGGCATGCAAATTCTGAAGATAATATACGTGAATATATGAGCGGGAATATATGCCGTTGCGGTGCTTATCCCAATATAGTAGATGCCATTTTGGAAGTACAACAAAAAGGAGGTACCATATGATCAATTTTGATTATGTACGCATTTCTTCAGCTAAGTCGGCTATTGATGCATTGAATAAAGATGCCGCTTCACAATTTATTGCAGGTGGAACCAACCTGGTTGACCTGATGAAAAGAGGTGTTGCTGCGCCTCAAAAATTAATTGACATTACTAACCTTCCGTTAAAGGATATTGAGCAGGTAAATGGTGTTATTCGCATTGGCGCATTGGCGTTAAACAGCAGTGTGGCGGAGCATGAACTCATCATTAAAAAACTTCCCTTGCTTTCACAGGCATTAAAGGCCGGCGCTTCCCCTCAATTGCGCAATATGGCTACAGTTGGCGGCAACATGATGCAACGCACCCGTTGCACTTATTTTTATGATACTACAATGCCTTGTAACAAAAGGCAAGCGGGTAGCGGCTGTGGTGCATTAAAAGGATACAATCGCATGCATGCTGTTTTGGGAGCAAACGACAAGTGCATTGCTGTTCACCCCAGTGATATGTGTGTTGCATTGACAGCTTTAGAGGCCGTTGTTGTAATAAGTAACAATAAAGGAGAGCGCAGAATTCCTTTCGGAGACTTTCATCGCCTGCCGGGAAATACACCCGAACAGGACAATACCCTCCAGAGGGGAGAATTAATAACAGCCATCGAAGTTCCTGATAATAATGCCTTCGCAAAAAAATTTTTATACCTGAAGATCCGTGACCGGGCCTCCTACGCGTTTGCGTTGATTTCGGTTGCAGCAGCATTGGACATGCAAGACAATACTATACGAAATGCAAGATTGGCAATGGGTGGGGTAGCCCATAAGCCATGGCGTTTAACAGCATCAGAAAAATTTTTAAAAGGAAAAACTGCATCGGTCGATAATTTCAAACAGGCCGCCACGATTGCAATGAAGGATGCAAAAGGTTATGGATACAATAATTTCAAATTGACGATGGCTCCAAACGCAATTGTACAATCGTTAAAAACATTGTGCGGCTTGTCATAAGAAATTATGAGGATGCATCTTTAAATGATATGGACAAGATGACCGGAAAACAAGGTATTAAAAGGAGAGAACTTAAAACGCAATAAGTAATTTAAAATATCCTGATAACGCGACCAGTTTTTGTTGTAAATAAAGTAAGATGAAATGAAAGATTTAGACAGAGTTGATGGCAAAGCAAAAGTTACCGGAGCAGCGAAGTATGCTGCAGAATATGATTTTCCCAATCTTGCTTATGGAATAATAGCAGGCAGTACCATAGCCAATGGAACTATCATCGCAATGGATACGAAAAAGGCCGGGCAGGCACCCGGGGTATTGGCGGTCATTACTCATCTGAATTTGGCAACACCCCCCGGCTATAAATCTTCTAAGGAAGATGAAAAATCAGCTCCTCCTAAGAAAGACTATAAAGTATTTGCAGACAATATTATTTACTTTAACGGGCAGCCGATAGCACTTGTAATTGCCGATACTTTTGAAAGAGCCGTGTATGCAGCCTCATTGGTAAAAGCACAATATAAAAAAGAAGAGCCGCATACCGATTTTAACAAAGAACGAAAAACAGGTAAACCAGTAGGCGGTGGCAGCGATGATTTCAAAGACTATGTACGTGGGGACGCAGATGCATATAAAAAAGCCCCCGTTAAAATTGAGGCAGAATATACGATGCCTATTGAAGTGCATAATCCCATGGAAATGCATGCGGTCACAGTTGTTTGGGAGGGCGATGATAAAGTAACCGTTTATGATAAGACCCAGTCTTTGATGGATGCCCAAAAAAACATTATGAACCTTTTTAATTTGCCTGAAAAAAATGTTCGTATTATTTCGCATTATATTGGTGGCGCTTTTGGTTCCGCGTTTAATTTTTGGCCACATACTGCTGCTGCAGTAATGGGGGCTAAAAAAATCGGGAAGCCGTTAAAAGTTACGCTGAGCAGGGATCAAATGTTTATGCTGGTGGGTTACAGGCCGCAGGCCATTCAGAAACTTGGCATAGGAGCCAAAGAAGATGGAACGCTTGTGGGCATTACGCATGAGGCAGATGCCATCACATCTTCTTACCAAACATTTACAGAAGGTATTGTAAATATATCACGCACATTATATGCATGCCCGAATGTAAACACACGTTACAAAGTTTATCCCCTGAGCCTTAGCATTCCCACATGGATGCGTGGCCCGGGCGAAACTACAGGTACTTACGCGCTGGAATGTGCCATCGATGAAATGGCTTATGCGGTTAACATGGATCCGCTTGAATTTCGCCTTCTTAATTATTCTGAAACCGATCCTGAAAATAATCGTCCGTATTCCAGTAAATTTTTGAAAGAAGCTTTTCAGTTAGGCGCTGATGGAATTGGCTGGAAAGACAGGAACCCGAAGCCCCGGTCAATGAAAGAAGGTGATTTGCTGGTGGGGTATGGCATGGGTACCGGTGTATTTATTGCGTGGAGAGGCGGAGCATCTGTAGGAGCCAAATTTACGAATGATGGAACTTTAATCCTTCAAAGCGCTGTTACAGATATGGGACCGGGCACTGCCACGGCAATGACCAAGCTGGCATCAGATAAATTTGGAATCCCTGCAGATAAGATAAAATTTGTAATGGGTGATTCCAATCTGCCACCCGGAATTTTCCAGGGAGGGTCGGGCACTACTTCTTCCCTGGGAACAACCGTAAATAACGCTGTGGCAACACTCAAGCAAAAATTAGTCGACCTTGTTAAACAAACATCTGTTTTTCATACTGAGAAGATCCACGAGGTTGATCTGAAAGACCTGGTTTTTGAAAACGGCTATATGATGCTGTCTTCAGAACCATCCAGGAAAATAAGTTATACCGAGGTATTAAAGTATGCAAACGTTCCACAGCTGGAAATAATTGAAAAATCCGGAGATTATAACGATAATAAATATTCGAGTTATTCTTATTCAGCGCATTTTGTAAAAGTACTGGTGAATCCTGAGACCGGGGTTGTTACAATAAATAAAATAGTATCTGCTATTGACGCAGGAACGATCGTGAGTGAGAAAACAGCCCGGAGCCAGATCATTGGTGGAGTAATCGGCGGAATTGGAATGGCCCTGATGGAAGAAGGGGTAATTGATCATCGTTACGGAAGATGGGTAAATAATAGTTTTGCTGATTATCACGTGCCCGTAAATAAAGACGTCCCGCATATTGAGGCATTGTTTGTAAATAAACCCGATCCAATAATCAATCCTATAGGTTCAAAAGGAATTGGTGAAGTATCGATGATCGGGTTTCCTGCTGCGGTTGCCAATGCAATCTATCATGCAACAGGGAAGAGAATTCGGGAATTGCCTATTACACCCGACAAGCTGATATGACTTGTGGAATATGTTTCCAAACTCTCTGGTGTCCGTGTCAACTGTATTTTGTCGCATCGTTTATAACACGAATTTTAGGCCACGGACCCGCCTGACTGCAGACAGGTTACACGAGTGAATACAGGCTTTCTCTTAATTCGTGTAATTCGTGCCTGAAATTCGTGTAATCATTTTATTAATTGATAAATTTCATTTGACCTACAAAAGTTTGCTGGTATATTTTACCATCTTTTATAATAAAAGTATCAGAGCCAAGAGGGACATCAAGAGTTGGAGTTTTTGCATGCCAAACAATATATACCAATTCGTCTTCGACTATCATTTTATCTAATTCGAAGCTTGACTTTTGTCTTGGGAAATGAGCAACCAGGGCAGTAAAAAAAGCTTCTATCTCCTCAAGGCCTATGTAGGTTGCATCGTGAGTTATCAGGACAGATTCATTCGTATAGTCAGACATCACAGCTTCCAGGTCATTGTCCCGGAAGGAACCCAAATGATTCATTAAGACCTTCCTGGATGAATCACTCAAGGTATTTTTTTTAGTCGCATCTGTATTTGGTTGTTTTTGTTGAGTTGCTGACATCAACTCATTTTGTATATTTTTCATGATTGTCTTTTTATTATGTTTATTTTTTTATTTTTCTTAATAAAATGTACTTTTTACCCTTTCCGTATTTGAAACCGGGATCATCTTTACACCGGCGGGTCCCTCGTGAAAGCGCTCTCAAAAAAATCGTTAACACCGCGATAAGACTCGCCGGGAAAGAAATAGAGTCTTCACAGGATATAATTTTTTAATTGATTTTTACAAATGACGGCTTATCATAATAGCCATGGAGATGACCCTATTTGGCTATAATGAGAAATCCTTTTGTCAGGCTGATACAACATCATTTAATACTATCGCCATTTCATATTCCTCAATACGGAGGGTTTCAGGGATCACTCCATAGCGCACCGGAATATTCTTTGCCAGTTCTGAAGTCCAAAATGCTTCCCTGGCGCCCTTGGTTTCGAAGATATAGATACCACTAATGGCCCCGGTAGTTTCTTCTGTGAGATAATACTTTTGAAGAAGTCCCGGTACATTTCTGAATGTTTCGAGATCTTCCCCGCACACACGCATTAATTCCTCAGGACTGTGTGTAGAATTAAATTTTACGGATAATACTGATTCTGCATTGTTCATTTTTATTTATTTATTTGGTTTATGAATATGCAGGCAAAAGTAGATGCTAATAAGAGCAGGGATGTAGACTAAAAAGGCAGATAAATCGACTATAAGGCTTAAAATTCTGTTTGGGCGGTTTTCGAATATTTTTGTCGATACTGAAGTGGAGTGAGATTGTGTTTTTGTTTAAACACCCTTATAAAATGTGAGGTATCTTCAAATCCACATTCAAAAGAAATTTGATTGATATTTAAATCTGAAGTGAGCACCTGGTGACGCGCAAGATCAAGCTTCCTGTTTTTAAGCCAGGCCGCCGGAGTGGTATGATAATATTGTTTAAAGGAGTTCTTAAATGCAGACAGGCTCATATGACATAATTGGGCATAATCCCCGGGTTTAAGATTATAAGCAAAATTTTCTTCCATAACCCTGCTCATATGATATTCCTGGTTTTGGCACAGGGAAATGAAATAATCAGTTAAGTCCTTATGTTTCTTATTCGAGAACAGGCTTAAGAGTAATTCTTCGAATTTAAGTCTCAGAAGGTGCTCATTCGGTTGTTCGGACAATGATAAATAAGATTGAATAGAGCGATAATAGCTTTCCAGCAATTCATCCGTCTGTATGCGTAAGATTGCATCCTGCCCGGAAAGATCCTTTTGGAAAGCGTTAAGCAAAGCGGAATTTCTCCTTAAAAATGCCTTAATGAAGTCGTCGGGAATGAAGATGAAAATGGCACAAAATTCATGATCAAAAAATTGGTGTGTGAGGTTTGCCCCTTTCTTTACAAAGATGATATCGCCTTCATTCACTTCATAGGAATGGTAAATGGATCTCCACATTTTCTTACCCGAGGATATAAACGCGAAGTAGTTGTTATTTGACCAAATCCCGAATTTGGTTTCTTCCCTCATACAGGTATATTCAACAAACAGCAGTTCGCTTATTTCCATTTTACGAAATAAGTTACTGTCTTTTATTGCGGTGTAAAGGTTTATCATTTTTTATAATCGTCAACGCGCAGGTATTGCTGCAGGCCCGGGATTTATTGAACCTGGAGCACGGAACAACAGCAGATCTATTTTAAAATAAGCCACCATATAAAAAACTGTCCAAGTGGCCAGATACCTTTTGAAAAGCACCAGCCTAATAAAAAAAATTGAAGTTAGGATTTTCTGCGTGGATCTATTTGTGGGGTCCTAAACTATTATAGTCTTTCGCCTGTTCATATATTGGTGGAAAATATTTAGAGAATTCCCCGGGGAGCCGCAGGCACGTAATAATATCAGAATCTTATTTATATTTAGATTGCATAGCTACGTAACCGTGTTCAAATAAAATAGGAATAATAACCAGAAGTTAATCAATAATAAATGCAGGCTTCATAATACCTTAACGAATGTCAACACAAATCATAGGAAAATACAGGTGGACCATTTGTTCTCTCCTGTTTTTTGCGACAACCATTAATTACCTGGACAGGGCCGTTATTAGCCTGCTCAAAGATAATTTGGAAAAAGAATTCAAATGGACAGAATCTGATTATTCGAATATTGTTATTGCTTTTCAATCTTCATATGCAGTTGGATTGCTGCTCGCAGGTGGTTTTATTGACCGGGTTGGCACTAAAATAGGGTATGCTGTTTCCATACTTTTATGGAGTGTTGCGTCTATGGGTCATGCATTGGTAAAAAGCACCTTCGGTTTTATGATTGCGCGTTCTGCATTAGGCGTGAGTGAGGCGGGTAATTTTCCTGCAGCAATTAAAACCGTCGCGGAATGGTTTCCAAAAAAAGAAAGAGCGTTTGCCACAGGTATCTTTAATTCAGGGGCTAACATTGGGGCAATTGTGGCTCCTCTTACTGTGCCTTTTATCGCACAAAGCATGGGATGGCAATGGGCTTTTATTATTACAGGTTCTATCGGTTTTATATGGCTCTTTTTTTGGTTTGTAGTATACGAGATTCCGGCAAGGCATAAGAGGCTTTCTAAAATTGAATACGATTTCATACACAGTGATGCGGATGAAATAAAAGTAAGTGATGAACAGGCAGATTCCGGTAAGGTTTCATGGTCAGAAATTGTAAGATTTAAACAAACATGGGCATTTGCATTGGGAAAGTTTCTAACCGATCCCGTATGGTGGTTTTATCTTTTTTGGCTGCCTGCATTTTTAAAGGCCCAGTATAATATTACAGGAACAGACAGTGCATTGCCAATTGCACTGGTGTATACCATGTCAACCATTGGAAGCATTCTTGGGGGATGGTTGCCGTTATATTTCATAAGGAGAGGATGGGCTGTATATCGTTCACGTAAAACATCTATGTTCATATATGCATTGTGCGCGTTACCCGTTGTGTTTGCTCAATTGCTGGGCAGCGCAAATATGTGGTTTGCAGTAATGATAGTCGGGTTTGCTGCAGCGGCACACCAGGCCTGGTCTGCAAATATTTTTACAACGGTCTCCGATATGTTCCCTAAAAAAGCGGTGGGCACAGTAACAGGCATTGGTGGCATGGCAGGTGCACTTGGTGGTATACTAATTGCCAAACTTGCGGGTTTGTTATTTGATCATTACAAAGCTTCAGGAAATCTTGAAACAGGTTATTATATTATGTTCGTAATTTGCGGGTGCGCATATATAGCAGCGTGGCTCATTATGCATATTTTAGTTCCTCATATGAAAAGAGTGGAATTATAAATTGACATTTGCAGAGATTTTTTTGAGAGGTTATGTTTAGCATTTTGCAAATCAGGATACAATGCATAACTACCCACGACAACATATATGCCTGCAACGACAGTTCCGCGAATGAGCAACGTGATTCGTGTACAATTAATTTATGCTGAATGTTCTTTTCTGATACCTAATCGTTTAATCCTGGAATTCAGGGTGCTGGTTGGAACTCCTAAAAGCTCAGTTGCACCTCCCACACCTCCAATTCTTCCGTTAACATGTTTCAATATTTTTAGAATATATTCCTTCTCATTCTCATCAATGGTTCTTATAACAATATCTTTCGACTTCAATGATAGCTTTAGTCTTGACACAACCATTTGTTCAGCCAAACGTGAAGGCAAAAATCTCCACGTTCGGATCGAAAAACTAGATCTCAAATTGTTTATCAGCGACGGCTCCGGTTGCCGGATCAACTGGTAGAGTCGTTGCGGTGACCGGGGCAAGGGCCCCGCTAATAATTATATTGGCAAGAACACGTTTGTTCATTTTCATTGTTATGATTTTTTTGATTTTTTAAATTGCTTTCCCAAAAGTATCCCCTCCATCATGCTATCACCAACCACTAACCAGGCTAAACGGACTAAGTTGACCCTGAACCGGTCATTTTTAAACTTGAAATCTTTCCATTTAAGCAACGCTTTATATTTTCTTCGCCTTTACCTCTTCTATTCATTTAAAATGAATATGCCGTTGTGGATTTTACCCTTTCAGATAAAGTGGCAAATTGATACTAAATCGCGAATGAGGAGGGGGGCTAAAATCAGCACTTAAAACCTATACGGGCCGTTAATGAAGGATGCAAAGTGGCTGCACGCGTGGGTAACTATTACAGTTAATAACCAGGGAAAATTGTATTGATATCCGATACTGTCAATTTTAGTTATCTACATAGGCATTCTGAATCTTAGGATGGGTTTGTACCCGGATATGTTGCACAGGCGGCTTTTAATCACCCTGGAAAATTCTTATGGCAAATTAATTAATGTGCTTCTAAACAGCCGAAAGCGGATCAAGCGTAAGAGCGTGGCTGAATGAAGCGGCTGGTATTTTAAAGAAGATATAAAGTCCCTCTTAGTGGTTGCTTGTGATATTTATTGCAGTGACCCTGGATCAACAAAAAAATTACTGATGGTATCTAATATCTTTACAAACCAGGTTGCTTCTTCCTATTCATGCTTAGGGTAATCCAAATCACTCCGGTTGCCATAACTATTGCAGCATAGAATAAAATCATGTTGGCGTAAGGCAACGGTTCCACCTCGATAGCTTCAAGCCCCTGGCACATTAAGATAATTTCCTGAATCAATACACCGGTGACAAAAATTAAAATACCGGCTTTTGAGAGATGCCGCTGAACCTCACTTAAGATTTGATTAACATAACCGATCATAAAAAAAGATATGATACCTAAAAAAGATAAATGCAAATATCCAATAACAACCGGTCTGAACCCAAATGCGTAGTGGCTTAAAAACGGAACGACAGAAAGCATCTGTAAAACAATTTTTATAATAAAAGCAACAGATGCCATTATCCACAGGTACCGCGAAACCTTTGTAAGCTTATTCGAAATATGCCTTTTTAAAACGGGAAATAATTTTATAAAATAAAATAAAACCAATAATTGAAAAATGCCTGAAATATCGGCGATCCAAATTAACACGCGGGGCAACTTTAACCAAAGAATCGATAGAAAATAAGCGGGCGCAACCGTTACAGACATCACAATGAATAATTTCTTACTGATAGCAACCACAGGCAAAAATCCCCTCCTGTATAAGTAAGAAAATAGCAATCCGAAACAGGCAAATAAAAACCATCCGTTATATTGAAAATGCAGGAAAAAATAAATAGCCCCAAAATAATAATCCTGCACCTTAATGTGATTGGCCATAAGATAAACAAGCGCGAACGCACCCAAAGATGAAATACCCCAAAGTACCAATGCGGCTTTAAACCATTTCGGAGCATAAGAGTTATCCTTCACTTTATTAAGATCGCGCCATAAATAAAAAATAAAAAAGTAGGAGATAAAAATCAGTAAAATAGAAAATGCAATCGAGAAGAAAGCATAACCCTCGAGTATAAACGAACAAAACATGCCATATGCTGTAATGCAATGCGCCATTAATATCCAATAATATTTTTTTGAATGGATGCCTGCGTATATCGTTTGCAGGTAATTTACCATAAGGGCCATGAGTGCCAATGCTACCCATCCATCAAATGCAAAATGCGAATGGGCATACAATAAATATTTTTGATTGACGATTGGTAAAGGAAAATTTATTTTATATCGCATTGTAATTCCCGCTACTGCTACAACACAGAAATTAATAAGTGCGACCTTTATCCATTGCCTTGTTCTAAACAAAACGCTTTCCATACTTTGATATTGAAACAGGATTTTCTTTTATAATCATTTAAAATAAAGAACTTTTGCCGTTATAAAGTAATTATTTTTAAACTCCCAAAGAAACACTTAATGAAATTAAATATATGACGGCTATCAGCATAAGTTATGATTATAGTCATAAATAATAGTACCTTGATAAAATTACCTTCACACAAAGTAAAAATCAAAAATATCATATATGAAAAAACTGATCGTTATCTGCTCCCTGTCATTAATTTTTGCCGCCTGCGGAGGCTCCGGCGAAAAAGATAATAGTACAACTACAGAACCTGCTGCGGATTCAAGTGGAGAAAAAATTCCGAATGTTGGCGGCGCAAATCCTTCTTACGATCCCAATCGCGGCGAAGGTAAATTTCATGATGTAAAACTTAACGATAAACTTGACGCAGCATTGGCCACAAAAGGTGGCAAAATCTTTGACCTGAAATGTGGATCATGCCACAAACTCACCGATGAAAAATTAGTGGGCCCGGGTTGGAAAGGAGTAACCTCACGTCACAAACCTGAATGGATCATGAACTTTGTAACCAATACAGATGATATGATCACCAAAGATCCTAAAGCACAGGCTATGCTTGAAATATGTATGGTACGCATGCCTAATCAAAATTTAAGTGATGATGATGCACGCAACATATTTGAATACATGCGACAAAACGATGGTGTAAAATAATACACTCTTTACAATTTATACGGCGTCTTCAAAGTTTTTCATACAGCTTTTATGTATTGAATTCATTTTTCATCAGGGTCAATAATTTTTGCTCCCGGCTATTCAATTTGTAGTTATCGATTCACTAATATCACATTTATGAGAAAGATTTTATTTTCCGCTTTATCAATTACAGCAATAATAATATTGTTGAATATTTCCGGGTGTAAACCCAAAAATGCCGGGGATTCAATCAGTGGGGATGCAGCTTCAAAAGTCTTTGTACCACCGGGGAAGTATGACGAATTATACAACTTTGTATCGGGTGGTTTCAGTGGCCAGGTAAGCGTTTACGGTATTCCCTCCGGTCGTTTGCTTCGTGTAATTCCTGTCTTTTCTGTTGACCCCGAAAATGGCTGGGGCTATAGCGAAGAAACAAAACCTATGCTGAATACTTCTCATGGCGAAATACCCTGGGACGATCAGCATCACCTGGACTTATCACAAACAAATGGAGAAATTGACGGTCGCTGGCTATTTGCGAATGCTAATAATACACCACGTATTGCGCGTATTGATCTTAAAACTTTCCGCACTGCAGAAATCATTGAAATTCCTAATAGTGCCGGAAACCATTCCTCGCCTTTTATTACTGAAAATACAGAGTATGTTATAGCCGGTACACGCTTTAGTATTCCGCTGGACAATCAAAATGGTGACGTGCCTATTGATAGCTATAAGAAGAATTTTAAAGGGACTATAAGTTTCTTAAGCGTTGCACCCAATGACGGTAACATGAAACTCGCTTTTCAACTTTTACTTCCGGGCATGGATTTCGATTTAAGCCACAGTGGTAAAGGGCCCAGCACGGGATGGTTTTTCTTCAGTTGTTATAATTCTGAACAAGCCCACACTTTACTTGAAGTAAATGCTTCAAAACGCGATAAAGATTTTATCCTGGCTGTAAACTGGAAAAAAGCAGAGGAATACATAAAGGCTGGAAAAGGGAAAAAACAAATAGTAAAATATGCGCATAATAAGTATGATGAGGCCACACATACTGCCACATCGGTAATGGAAACAGAAACAACTGTTATTGATGTAAAAGATTTTCCGGATATCGTTTACATGATCCCTTGTCCTAAATCTCCACACGGTTGCGATGTAGATCCTACAGGAGAATATATTGTAGGAAGCGGAAAATTAGCGGCATTGATCCCGGTATTTTCTTTCGACAAAATTAAACAGGCCATCGCCGCCAAAACTTTTGACGGGGATTATGAAGGGATACCTGTAATAAAATATGAAGCTGCCTTATATGGTGAAGTAAAAAAGCCCGGGCTCGGACCCCTGCATACAGAATTTGATGGTAAAGGAAATGCATATACCACATTCTTTATTTCATCTGAAATTGTTAAATGGAATATTAAAGATTTGAAAGTTATAGACAGGCAGCCAACTTATTATTCTCCCGGCCATCTTATGATTCCTGGCGGCGACACAAAAAAACCTTATGGTAAATATCTAATAGCTTATAATAAAATTACAAAGGACAGGTACCTGCCAACAGGCCCTGAGCTTGCACAAGCGGCACAATTATTTGATATCAGTGGCGATAAGATGAAACTCCTGTCCGATTATCCAAGTATTGGTGAACCTCACTATGCACAGGCTGTTGCGGCAGAATTAATTTCAAAAAACTCTTTGAAAATATTTAAACTGGAAGATAACAAACATCCTTACGTAACCATGGGTGAGAAGAATTCAAAGGTAGTACGTGAAGGAAACAAGGTGCATGTATATATGACCGCTATACGCTCTCACTTCTCACCGGATAATATTGAAGGAGTAAAGCTTGGAGACGAAGTTTATTTCCATCTTACCAACCTTGAACAGGATTGGGATGTTCCCCACGGTTTTGCCGTAAAAGGTAATAATAATGCTGAATTGCTCGTAATGCCCGGTGAAACGCAAACCTTAAAATGGATACCTGAAAAAGTGGGTATGTACCCGATTTACTGCACCGATTTTTGCAGCGCATTGCACCAGGAAATGCAGGGATATGTGAGAGTTTCTGCCAAAGATTCTAATGTACCCATATCATTTAGCCTGGGCAAAAACTCAGATGCATTGGATTCCGTCTTAACAAAATAATGCGCATGAAAACAAAAGCCATCCATCAAAAAAATATTTAAAAAGAATTATTCAAATATGAAACATTTAATTGGGTTGTTTTCAATCATCGCAATTGTATTAACAATTTCTTGCAACCAGGGAACCGAACCAAAAAATGAAAATGCTTCTGCAACTTCTGACGAAGCAGCAGTTACAGCAGGCGGGCAGGAAAATGTAAAAGACAGCGATTCACAAAAGGATGTTGTAAAAGTAGCGATGTCTTCAAAGGATCATACAATACTTGTAGCAGCATTAAAGCAGGCGGGATTAGTCACATCTCTTTCAAACGCAGGGCCATTCACGGTATTTGCACCTACCAATGAGGCATTTAATAAATTGCCGGACGGCACTGTAGATGGATTAATGAAAGATGATAAAAAAGAAGATTTGCAAAATATTCTTCAGTACCATGTATTCATGTCTGCATTAAAGCCTGAATCTTTTTCAGACGGGCAAACACTGGGAATGGTAAATGGAGATAATGTAACTGTGAGTGTAAAAGACGGGAAAACCATGCTGAATAATTCCGTAACTATTATAGCGTCCATTCCTGCATCAAACGGAATGATATATGTGACAGATGGAGTGCTGTTGCCACCTGTTAAAAAATAAATCTGCCCTTGAATATTCATCTTTAGAATTTAAATATGAAAAATTTCCAGTTAACAGGATTTGCGAGGGCTATTACATTTATTTGCGGCCTTGCATTAGTAGTTGTCCTTTTTGTGCCGCTTTGGCAAATACAATTAAATGCCCCGCAATATCCTGAAGGTTTGGTTTTAAAAATGTTTCCCAACAAAATTGCAGGCAATGTTGATATCATAAACGGGCTTAATCATTACATTGGAATGAAAACCCTTCATACAAAAGATTTTATGGAGTTTACAGTTTTGCCTTATATCATTACATTTTTCGCAGCATTTTGTTTTCTTGTTGTACTGCTTAAAAAAAGGAAATGGCTTACAGCTCTTTTCATCCTTTTTGTTCTGTTCGGAATTACAGCCATGGTAGATTTCTGGAGATGGGAATATAATTATGGTCACGATTTAAATCCTGACGCGGCAATACAGATTCCCGGGATGGCATACCAACCTCCATTAATTGGTTATAAAAAACTTTTGAATTTTGGCGCTTACTCTGTTCCGGATATTGGTGGATGGATTTTTGTGGGTGTAGGGTTATTATTATTAATCACATTAATTCTCCAATTTAGAAAAAAAAGAACCCAGGTTATAGATAGAGTTAAAAAAACTGTTGCAGCAACTTCTACAGTTCTAATATTCGTATTAATGTCCTGTAATACAGTGCCAGAGCCTATTAAGCTTGGAGTGGATGCCTGCAGCTTTTGTAAAATGAGTATTGCAGATAAACGATTTGGCGCCGAAATAATTACTAAGAAAGGAAGAGTGTTTAAGTTTGATGATATGCATTGTTTGCTTGCATTTAGAAAAGCAAGCACAATTAATATTAACGACATCAAAGAAATCTACCTTATAAATTTTGATGAGCCGCATAATTTTATTAAAGCCCCCCAGGCCTTTCTTTTAAAAAGTGATGAATTACATTCACCGATGAATGGCAACATTGCTAACTTCATTGATGAAAATAAATTGAAAGAAGCGGCCGAAAAATTTAAAGGGGAAGAAGTTGGCTGGGTCACTTTGTTAAATGAACATTGAACTACAATCTCAACATAATAATATTAATTCTGTTTCTTTTTGCGGCAGTATCTGCGGAAGGAAAAACCATTTATGTTGGAAAATCAAATCACTTTCAATCCATACAGAAAGCTATTGCCTTTGCTGACAGCGGCGATACAGTTTTAGTAGAAGATGGGATTTATAAAGAAAGGAATATCATTATTCAAAAATCAATTGTATTAAAGGGGATTAATTTTCCTCTACTCGATGGAGAAAATAAATACGCGATTATTTCTATAAAAGCCAATAATGCAATAGTTGATGGCTTTAAATTACAGCATTCCGGAAGGTCAGATATCAATGATATTGGGGCTATAATGATTTACGACAGTTACCATGTTTCTGCTATAAATAATATTCTGGATGATACCAATTTTGGTATTTATGTACAGAACAGCAGAAGCTGCACTATTAAAAATAACTCACTAACTGCTTACGGGAAAGAAGAAGTACAAAGTGGTAACGGCATTAATTGCTGGCGCTGCGACAGCCTTATTATTACCGGCAATAAAATAAGAGGCCACCGCGATGGGCTCTATTTTGAGTTCGTTACCAATACTTTAGTCTGGAGAAACATCAGTACAAAAAATGTGCGCTATGGCATACACTTTATGTTTTCGCATCACGACACATATATAGGAAATATTTTTGAGGAAAATGAATCAGGCGTAGCCGTAATGTATACCCATAATATTCACATGTACAACAACTTTTTCCTAAATAACTGGGGAGGCGCTGCATATGGGATTTTATTAAAAGATATAACCGACAGCGATATTTCAGGAAATCATTTTACTAAAAATACGGTCGGCATACATATGGAAGGATGTAGCCGGATTAATTTGTATAAAAATGATTTTTATAATAACGGCTGGGCAGTAAAGATCCAGGCCAGTTGCGATAATAATGATTTTTCAAATAATAATTTCATAGGAAACACATTTGATATCGGGACCAATGGATCTCTCGTACTCAATACCTTCAATGGAAATTATTGGGATAAATATGAAGGATATGATCTTAACCGGGATAAAATAGGAGATGTGCCTTACCATCCTGTAAGTATGTATTCAATGATCATTGACAGCAATCCGGCTGCTCTTATGCTTTTCAGAAGCCTGATTGTATCCTTATTGGATAAAAGCGAAAAAATATTGCCAGGTATTACCCCGGAAAACTTAAAAGATGAAAAGCCTTTAATGAAACAATTGCCATTATGATTGTTACAAAAAATCTAACCAAGAAATTTGGAAAACTGACAGCCCTGGATAATATATCGGTCACGTTTTCAAAAGGAGAATGTATTGCATTACTGGGACCTAACGGAAGTGGCAAAACCACTTTGATAAAATCATTGCTCGGGATGGTAGTGCCCAACAGTGGCTCTATTTATTTTGATAATGAACCCATTGCCCATAAATGGATGTACCGCAGCCAGATCGGATATATGCCTCAAATAGGACGTTACCCCGAAAATATGACCATTGCCCATATGATAGATATGATGAAAGACATCAGGAAAGCAAGTAGCAAAAAACACGATGAAGAGCTTTTAAGCAGTTTTGGACTTACCGGTATAATGGATAAAAAAATGCGCACACTATCGGGGGGAACTACACAAAAAGTAAGTGCAAGCCTTGCTTTTCTGTTCAGCCCTGATGTTTTAGTTCTTGATGAACCAACTGCCGGCCTTGATCCCCTTTCTTCAGAATTATTAAAACAAAAAATAATTAAAGAAAAACAAAACGGGAAATTAATCCTCATTACCTCGCACGTTTTAAGTGAGCTCGATGATTTAATAACTGAGGTATTTTATATGCAGGAAGGAAAATTGTTGTTTCATAAAAAGCTTTCTGTACTCAAAGAAGAAACCGGGGAACAAAAATTATCCAAAGCAATTGCAAAAATAATGCGGGAACAAGAGGCATGAAAAAAATATTAAAATATGTAATTGTAGATATTATTCAGAATAAAATTGTACTTGCCTATACTGTTTTATTGCTCGTAATATCGCTGACTGTTTTTAATCTTGAAAATAATTCTGCTAAAGGGCTCCTTAGTTTATTAAATATAATTCTGATTATCGTCCCCCTGATCTGTGTTATATTCTCCACCATTTACATTTATAACAGTTCTGAGTTTATTGACCTGCTGGTAAGCCAGCCGCTAAAAAGGAGAACAATATGGTTAAGCATATTTTCAGGATTATCCACTTCGTTATCCCTGGCCTTTTTTATTGGCGCGGGAATTCCGATTCTTCTTTACCATGCAGATGCAACAGGAATCATAATGATTGGTATGGGGCTTTTCTTAACTGTAGCTTTTGTAAGCATTGCAATGTTGGCAGTAGGTTTCACGCGTGATAAAGCAAAAGGCATTGGTCTTTCGATATTGTTGTGGCTTTATTTTTCTTTAATCTTTGATGCATTGGTTTTATTTTTGTTATTCCAGTTCCAGGATTATCCTCTTGAAAAAATAATGATTTTTTTAAGCTTTCTCAATCCAATAGACCTTAGCCGTGTTCAGATACTTTTGCAAATGGACATTTCAGCACTTATGGGTTACACCGGGGCGGTTTTCCGTGATTTTTTCGGTAACAGTACGGGTATTGTCTTTTCATTTTTCGGATTACTGACGTGGGTTATTTTTCCTTTAATTATTTCATTAAGACAATTTGGGCGAAAGGATTTGTGAGTAGATTACAGGTCCTTCAATTAATACAAATTCGAACCCTCGAATTTCTTAATTCCTCATTAACGATGATCTGGCATGCTAATCTATAATCAGGATTTGTTATGCCCGTTTTTTTTATGGTTGCCTGTTCATTTCTTTCGAAAGAGCAAAATTTGTTTGCTGTATTCATTATTTCAACTACGCAGGTTCCACACCTGCCCATTCCTTTGCATTCACCAAAGTCTTCAATATAGATTTTGTCAGCTATCAGGGCCATAAGGTTTCTGTATTCACCGGTATAAGTGTCAACACCATACTCTTCACCGGCAACGGTTATTGTAAACCCGATATCACATTTCCGAATAATCATGAAAGATTTTATTAGACAAAATAGCCTCTCTTTTTATTTTATTTCATAGGGGATTGTCCTGCTGCTTATAAAAATTTGATTTCACCCCCGGACGCAAATATGATACATGCATTAAATGTATCATTTACCCGTAGCCTGTGTTGCTTATTAGCCGGAATCACAAACGTTGAACCCCGCTGCAATTCTATTTCATTATCCGAAAAGATTATCTTTCCGGTTCCTTCTTTTACAATAATAAAAGCATCAGACGTTGCTTCATGTTGAGAAATTTCTTCACCGCCGTTAAGTGAAACTTCCATTACCTTATAATAGATGTTACTGTAGAGTTGTTTTAACATTGGATATCTTTTTAATTATTAATTTATCGTTTGACCCAGAATTCATCTTCATAGTTATCTTTCATTGGCAATTCATGCAGATCATTTAATTGTTTGCCTACTGCTTCGAGTTGTTCATGGCTTAACATAATTTCCATGTGAGGAAACAATTCACGCTCCTCAAACCGTATATGATTATCGACCATGAAGGCAAATTCCGCTAGATGCCTCTTTAAAATTTCTTCACTATTGTCTGACAATTTATCGAGTTGAATATTTATCTCTTTATGTTGCTCAATTGCCTTTGTTACCAATTGGTCATCGGATAATATCAAAAAGATAACTTCTTCTTCTTTGAAATGGGGAAGCAGCAAATGCGTTGCGAAATATTGTACATATTTTATAAGACGGCTTGTCGCTATTTCGGCTTTTAATCCTTGTCTTATTTTCCAGCAAAACAATAAACCCAAATGGTGTTCTTTAGAAAGCCGGACTATATTTTCATTTCTCTTAATCGGTTTTTTATTCATAAAATAGTTTAAAAATTATTTATTTATGCGCGGCTTTAAAAAACCCTGCAGAGCTGCTGCGTTATTGTGTTGCCTGTCATTCGACGCGAAGAGCAGCGTAATTGTTCTATCTTTTTTAAGCACTTCCTTTAGCCCGCTCAGCGCTTCTGATTTTTTCAATTTAAGTTCATGTTTTTCAACAAACCAGTGCTATTTTTGCAGATCGTGGTGGAACCATTTTCTTAAGCCTGAAGAACGCGCTACTTCCTTCATCCATATATCCACTTTAGCGTCTTCTTTTCGCAGGCTCCGTGGCCATAAAATGTCCACAAGTATTCGCAGCCCATCCTATTTTTGAAATGGGTCGTTAACCCGTTTTATTAATACATCAGCCATTTAATAGTCAATTTTTTAACTCTATGTTTATTATCCGGCCGGATGATGTTGTGGCCGCTCTTTTTCGCAAGCTCTCATGCATGTTTGTTTTTACAAAGCACACACAATTATCTCAGGAAACCAATCACCAGATTAAACTTTTCGAAGGATTGTTTTTATAATATTCTATTTTGGATTCAAACATTTCAGCCATTTTGCCCGCACGCCATTTTGCATCATTTGCTTTTTCACCGGTAAATAATTCATCAAGAGTTTGAGTAAACAATTCAAGCCATCTTTCAAAATGATTATGAGATATTGGGAGGTTGACATGAGGTGGAAAAGGGCTGCCAAAATATGTATGTTCTTCCAACAAAACTGTTTGCCAGAAGGTGTACATTTTATCCAGGTGTTGCAACCAGCGATCTCCCATCCTTTCATTAAATATGGGGCCGATCAGTTCATCATTTCTTACCTTTTCATAAAAGGCATTAACCAGTTCCTTTATATCGTCCAGCGATGTTATTTCTTTAATATTATTCATAAAATGATTCTTTTGTCAAGAGCTAATTAATCGGGTGGCCAGCCGGCAAGGCCACCAATTAGCATTCATAACCCGGCAAGAGCCTACATGCAGCTTGTAAAAAAGACTCTATACATTTTTGCTTTTCGTTCTCTGATAAAATTATCTCCGTCGTAAAAACGTCAGATTTTTTTCCAATTGTTTACTAAACTCTCCAATTTTGGCATCTTCAAGCATGTTATAAATTTCTTCCCTTACTACTTTAAATTCATTATGAATAGGGCAAGGTCTTGTCTCTGAGCAATTTTTTAGACCTAACCCGCAACCCTTAAACAGTTTATCCCCGTCAATGGCTTTTACAATATCAGCCAATGAGCATTGCGAGGTTTCGCCTTCCTGGTAAAAACCGCCTGTAGGTCCTTTTAAAGACTGTACCAGACCTTTACGGCCCAAATCCTGCAAAATCTTTGCAATAAAATACTCAGGAGCATCAATCGCTTTAGCTATTTCCTTTATTCCAACCCTATTGCCACCCTTCGACTTTTGTGCGATAAAAATCATCGCGCGTATGGCATACTCGCAGGTTTTTGAAAACATTTAATTCTTTTATTTTTCAAAGGTATGAAATCATTCTTAATAAAAGACTTTTTTATCTTCTATTACTAAAAATGATACCTTTACATAAATCACTGTAATGGTTAATCCGGGCTATTTACTTTAAATAAACTTAACTGATTCTATTGATTACACTACCTGAACAAGTGCGGTTTCATTTTCGATAACTTAGATAGTATACCAGGATTAATAAATAGGATAATATAATGGCCAACAAAAAATTTGCTTATCAAAGTAAGCATAAAATAAACTCCCTGTTATTATTGCCTGTAATATGCCGGGGATAAATTTTCGAAAAAATTAACGTCATAATTAAATTTATCAATTACAAAAATATACACAATGAATACAATTACATCTTCAATTGAAATGAAAACTAAAAAAGTCAAAGATTATATTTCAGTTGTAGAAAACGCAGCGGAGCTTTTTGAACTTTACACTGCTAACATTCAACTGGAAATATTAAAAAAGAATTTGTTTAAAAAAATAGGTTCAGGTTATGACGATGCCGAAATAATGCGTGAAATTGATCTCATATATAAACTTCAGGAGTTGTGCAGGCTGCGTGTGTGATAAAGAACAAAAAATTCATATGTCAAACGCCCGCATTTTATAGGCTAACAATTTATACTACCTTACAGAAGGTTTAAGATTATCTTCATATATTCATCGTGCTTCCGGTAATAGTGCAGCCAAATCTGCACAATATCCATATTTATTCCTCTTTTGTAACCTTTCTTTGTTTGGCCTACTCTAATAGTTCGGTTATCATCTGAAATAAATAATATAAAAGATAAACGTTTAAAATTAATGAATTACACTACTACCTATAAAAATATCCAGCATTATTCGGATTCAGAAATTATACATGAAATCCTGTCGGGCAATTCAGGGTTATTTGAAATATTGATCCGCAGGTATAATCCTTTTCTCTATAAAGCCGGAAGGGGTTATGGATACGATCATCAGGATACCGAAGACATGATGCAGGAAACCTTCATCAGCTGCTTTCAAAATCTCAGCAAATTTGAAAACCGCTCTTCATTTAAAACATGGATAATAAGGATAATGCTTAATCAATGTTATCATAAATATCAGAAACTCAGCTATCAGAAAAAATTAACAACAGAAATATCAGTTAACAAAAATTCAGGATCAATGTTTCTGACAACCAATCGCAGCAATCCCGACGGATCAGTCATTAATAAGGAATTAAAAAATGTTATTGAGGCAGCTCTTAATAAGCTGCCTGAAAGTTATAGAATGACATTTACCCTTAGGGAGTTAACGGGATTAAGCATAGCTGAGACTGCTGAACTATTGAATATCACCCCATCAAACGTAAAAGTACGGATGAACCGCGCAAAAATAATGTTGCGAAAAGAAATAGAAAAAATATATTCTTCGGAAGATATATATGAATTTAACCTTATCTATTGTGATAAAATAGTGGAAGCGGTGATGAAAAAAATACTTTAGTAAAACAGTATAGCCACCGGAAATTTTTTTTCTCCCGTTCTATCCCTGGTTTGTAACCTTTTTGAGAATTGCTCACTCTAATGTTATACATACTAATTAAAATAAAAAAATTATGAAAAAAATTATGAAGGTGATTACCGGTGTAATAGTATCTATAGTTATACTCACCGGATCTGTATTTGCACAAACAACTCCCAAACTTACGGATCCGGAAATAGCTTCGGTTGCGGTTGTTGCCAATCAAATAGATATTAATAATGCAAAGATCGCTAAACAAAAATCGAAAAACTCCGATATCTTAAAGTTCGCGCAAACCATGAGCGATGATCATAGTGCCGTAATTAAACAGGCTGTAGCACTGGTGACGAAATTAAAAGTTACTCCGAAAGACAATGCAGTAAGCAAAAAGCTTTTATCGGATGCTGAAAAGACACAGAAGGGTTTACGTGCAAAATCAGGAAAAGATTTCGATAAAGCATATATAGATAATGAGGTGGCATATCATAAAGCTGTTATAGCCGCGATCAATACTCTTTTAATACCTCAAAGTCAAAACGCAGAGCTGAAAAAATTCCTCCAGGATGTTCTCCCTGCTTTTAACACCCATCTTGAACATGCTGAAATGGTACAAAAAATGTTTTCAAAATAATGATTAGTATCCTGAAGTGGGGAGGAATAATATTTCTTTATTTATTTCTCTCCATTTTTTTTAAAAGCTGTACAAGGCCGGAAGACAACGCGATCAAACCGCTGGAGCAGAAAGTGCAGATGCCTGATAGTACCCAGGTAATAATTCCCACATACCGTCCAAAAATTCATACAGTAGAGATCAGCGGAATGAAATTTAATCCCGATGTGATTACAGTTCATAAGGGAGATACCATAATTTGGAAAAATAATGATTTGGTGGTTCATTGCGTAACAGAACTGCCCACCAATGCGTGGACCTCATCTAAAATCCCTCCGGGCGCATCCTGGGAAATGGTTGTTAACACCAGCTCGAATTATTTTTGTGCCATCCACCTGGTAATGAAGGGGAAAATAATTGTAGAGTAAATGTAATCCATGGTTATCCGCATACCGGCCGTGCGGTGACCCGATATAAAAAAGGATTACATTTTACATGGTTTACAGGCAGCAATAATCGGGGTATTTATTTCGGCGCATCAAAAAATAATGGCCGGTCATTCAGTGAGAAGTATAGCGTAATTGGCAAAGGCTCAAAGCATTGCCGGATCGCATCTCTGCTAAACAATAATATACTGATTGTATGGAACGAAACTTTTGCAAATGGCAATAAATTCCGCATTGGCACCGGGTTATCAGAGATCATATTCATATTATAAAATTTAAAGTAAGTAAAAGTTAAAAAAATATTAATCGTGGCATAGTTAAACAGTTTAAATGGCTACAGAGTTTGAAGAAAACAATTTAGCTTATTCATTTATTTTTACTTCACAAGGGATAAATTAGTGACATTTTAAATTACTTAATTTCAAAATGTCC
>JBDTZL010000070.1:0-2857 GCA_040005125.1 Ginsengibacter sp. | reverse complement strand
AATTGGGGTGTAAAAGATTTCATTTCGGATTTTAAAATGACACCAAAATGGAGGAGAAATCTCAAAAGGCCCCCGACAAAAAAATAGGACTGCAGATATTATTGCCATTGTTTCCTGCTGAAGCCACTCTGACCAACAACCTGATTGCAGTACAAAAAAGGGAGGGAACAGTTTACTATTTCAATGGATCAATGCCCCTGTTTATGCATAACGAAAGTGATATCGATGGTTTTAGATATATTGCCAGCCAGCTCCTAGCAAACGGATCATGCAAACAGAAAGACATTGTAAATTGCTTTGGAGTAAGTCCTGTTAGTATAAAACGTTGGGTGAAGCGCTATAAAAAAAGTAAAGGATTGGGAGACTTTATAAGTAAAAAAAAGCCTCAAAATTTAAAGCTCACCGATGAAATAATCGCTCAAATACAAATAAAATATAGCCAGGGAGATACACTCCCGCAGATAGCGTAAGAGTTATTTATAAAAGTGGACACTCTCCAAAAAGCCGTCCGGCAAAATCGCCTCACGTTAATAGAACCTGAAGCCATAGAAGAAAATAGTTATGTCCAGACCAAATCAGATCGTAATGTTATAGATGATAATACGGGTATGGGAAAAGCCTGTAACAATACAATAGAAAGGATACTGGCATCTAAAACCGGTACACCAGCCATCATAAATTTTAATGAGCAAATAGACCTCAGTTGTGCAGGCGTGCTACTCTAGTTTACCAGCCTTGTTGTGTAATGGCTTGCTTAGCCATAGCCAGGATTTTAAGCTGAGAAGCGGGTATTACTCAGAAGAAATGATTTTCTTATGTTTAGCGTTTTTAAGTTTGTTAAGGGTTAAAAATATCAATCAGGCTAACACCATTCCCTGTGGAGAATTAGGCAGAGCAATGGGGTTGGACAGAATACCTAAAGTAAAAACGTTGCGTCAACGCATAGCCCGGTTTACTGCAAAAGGCAATGTACAACAATGGAGTGAGAAATTAAGCCAGGGCTGGATGTCGGCCAATACCGGCTTGGCGGGTGTGTTGCATATAGATGGCCATGTAAATGTATACTATGGTCATGCCACCACTATGCAACACAAAAAGCAAAAGGATATCGCAATATTCCAAGGTTGGCAAACGTATAAAGACCTATCCAAGTATGGCCGCTGCCGAACGTGCTACCGGTATCCACTACCAAACAATAGGAACCACAGCGCAGCGGGTAAGGGAAAAACGGCTGGCGGTTTTATATGGAAATGGCAGACGGCATAGAGAACGTGGATCGGATTAGAATTTGAATATGTAAATAACCATCTACTGCGTTTATTAGAATGCAATACAATCCATAAGGAGTTAGGCTATTTGCTTTTGCTTTTCTACCTTTCAGCCCTCTTACCTTTCCTAACGATAAGATCCTGGTGAAATTATTTTTGCAGGTGATATAATTCAAGTATTTCACTTTCTGAAAAAGCTTTATCATAAATTCTTATGTCATCAAGAGCGCCTTTGTAAAAGTAAGCATTAAAAATCGCGGTACCAATAACACCACCGTAATTGAATGTTGAAGCAGAAATATCTGACGTACCCGATGAAACACTTTCTCCATCTAAATATAAATAAAATGATTTTATATACGGATTGGGCTTTTCAACCACCATTGCAACGTGCATCCATTTTCCCGAAGAATCGGGAATCGGTTTAAAAAGCAGGTATGCAGTGCATAAGTTTTGCGGTGGGAAAGATGGAGCATAATTACACCTGATATTATGTCCTCCGGCACCATTCTCTATCCAAACAGAGTTAACACAATCAATGCTGCTATCACTATGTAATGACAACAAATAACTTGAGAAATTTCCTTCTGGTTTGGCCCAAAGAGAAATGGTAAAACTTTGATGCAAGCTGTCGGGTGAAAATTTTGGTATGTTCATGTACTGATCCGCACCATTAAATTCATACGCTTTTTGGATATTGCCAAACCTGTCCTGGGTAAGCGTTGCCCCGTGTACAACCAGGTTATTATTGTTACCGCTTTCGTCCAAAGCGTTTCCGTTAAAAGGGTAAAATGCCAGTAGGTGTTCAGATAAAGAATCCTTTGTTTCTACTACTGTTGCAACACTATTTTTTTTGCAGGAATAAAATAACAATAACGATAATAAGGCGAAAATGATGTTGGCTTTTTTCATATTGGACATGACTTAATTGATTATTACGCGAAATATTATTGAGCTGCCACCTTTAAAAATGAGGACTCCCAATTCCGTACTTATAGAGAAACAGTGTATTGTGTAGCTTCGACGGTACGCTAGCTACTTAAAATGATACCAGGCTCCAAATGAATTTTAAAATTAAGTATCCCGCTAATGTATAGTATTTAATAGCGCACAGCTTTAAACAAAAGATGTGCATTTACAACGAAAAATTTCATAAAAAATTGTATGGCGATATATACTTGTCTCGATAGTTGACAATTTGATTGACCCAAATCAAATGACTACGCAGACAGGATGGCCCCGGCTTATTGCCTAAGGGCTTACCATTCACCTGGACTGCCGAAAAATAGAAGGCAAGAAGGAATTTGGAGAAAGGCACATCTTCATAGTGGTATTGAGCTTTTATTTTGGCTGTGGCCTCTTACTTATTTATGACGTTACGATTGAAATTATTAGCCAATAAGTGTACAAAATCGTTTTATTCATTCGCTTTTGTGTCAAAATTGTGTCAAAATGAAAAAAGCATTTATGAAAAAATC
The DNA here is from genome assembly GCA_040005125.1 of Ginsengibacter sp. Classification (GTDB taxonomy): domain Bacteria; phylum Bacteroidota; class Bacteroidia; order Chitinophagales; family Chitinophagaceae; genus Ginsengibacter. Next base: position 111 of record JBDTZL010000070.1, on the reverse strand, counting down.
TTCATAAATGCTTGATATACAAGTGGGCCCAACAGGGGTTGAACCTGTGACCCCCTGATTATGAGTCGATAAAACATGCTTTTAGTTATTTTGAATTACTTCCAGTTATGT
>JBDTZL010000251.1:0-9625 GCA_040005125.1 Ginsengibacter sp. | reverse complement strand
TTTATAATTTGGGAGCTATGACCGCCATTTTCAAAGCAGACGAAAATGAAACAGATGATAAATATAGCATTTCAGAATGGTGGCTTGAACCAAACTCTAACGGACCAGGTGCACATCAGCACGAAGACCAAGACCAAATTTTTTATGTGCTTGAAGGCACTATTAACATGCTTATTGGAGACAAATGGATAGACGCTGATAGAGGAACATTCATCAGAATTCCCAGAAATACAATCCACACTTTTGCAAATCGAACTGATAAAAAAGCAGGAATGCTGAATTTCGACATTCCCGGTGGATTTGAGAGAAATATGCCTTCAATGGTAAAGTGGTTTGAAGAAAACAAATAAAGAATTGCCAATGAAAGGAAGAATAACTACTCCAACACCGGGATTGCCAAAATGCAGGTTGAGGGAACGTGCCTTTCAACTTTTGTTTTTCAATTAAGGATTAGTTCGAGTGGAACAATATAAATCTAGCAAAGTGCAAATCATTAACTTTTAAATATAAATTTGGCTTCAGTTGCCGGGTTTGACGGAATCCTGTTTCCTGCACTTGGCAATACATTTCCGTAGGCTGCGAGGCTATCCTACGACATTATTACACAAACAGTATGAATTATTTTAGTCCGAAAAATACGGCAGAACGTTATGCAAAAGGAAGACCATTTTTTCACAGAAACACAATAAAGCACATCAGTGAGTTTATTAAGATTGACAACAAACTTGAAAATGCTTTAGATGTAGCTTGCGGAACAGGGCTTTCTACCACGATCCTTGATGGAGAAGAACATTTATTTTATGCGCAACTAAATAAAACCGATACAATAAGACATGTGATTGTTGCCTATGACAACGATGAATATCTCGGCTGTGGAGCTATCAGGGAATATTCTAAAGATGTTATGGAAGTAAAAAAAATGTATGTTTTGCCAAGTAACCGGGGTAAAGGAATTGCATCAATTGTTTTAAAGCAATTAGAAGACTGGAGCAAAGAATTAAACTGCAAAGAATTGGTTTTAGAGACAGGAAAAAAGCAGCCTGAAGCAATTTGTTTGCCTTCACGGCTTTCTGATAATTATGATTCAATGAAGGGATGATGATAAGAGTAGTTTTTGTTATAAAGGAAATGTGGGTATGCGGCTTCACAGTAAACAAACCATCATAGAATTCTACTTTTTTTGAAATACCCGCTAATTCGATTTTAAACAATTCTTTTCTGCCGGTTTTCTTCCAATACTCATTGGCTCTTGTAAATATTTTGTAAGCACCTACAATACTGCTTAAGTTGTTGCCCTGCCCGTCAGGGACTATTATGGTAAGATGTTGCATTGAAATTTTTTGGCAAAGATAACAATTAATCGTGTCCATATCAACCCACTATAAAGTCTATTTAACACCCTGCCTAAGTAATATTCAGACAATACATTTGCGGTATAAAGTTTACAATCCCGACAGCTATCGGACAATTAAAAAACATTAATCAATAAAAAAGTAAACCCATGCAAAATCAAAATTTCACGACTACGCTTTTGGCAGACCAATCTCCGGAAGAAGCATTCAATGCCATCAATAATATTAGTGGGTGGTGGTCAGAAGATTTTAAAGGCGACTCACAAAAACCAAATGATGAATTTGAGGTTCGTTTCGGAGACGTGCATTATTCAAAACAAAAATTAATAGAAGTCATTCCTGATAAAAAAAGTCCTTTGGCTCGTTACAGATAGTAAACTTAATTTTATTAAAGACAAGAATGAATGGACGGGCACAAAAGTTAGTTTTGAAATTTCTAAACAGGGTGACAAAACTCAAATAAACTTCACTCACCTGGGCTTAGTTCCCGAAATTGAATGTTTCCGTGACTGTTCAAATGGATGGAGATATTATTTAAATAGTTTATTGAACTTCATAACTACCGGTAAAGGCGAGCCTAATATAAAAAAAAGTGAATCAAAGACTGGTGCTAATATATAAATCACTAAAAAAAATAAAATCATGGATAATCAAAATTTCTGCACTACCATTTTGGTAGACCAATCTCCCAAAGAAGTATTTAATGCCATCAACAATGTTCGTGGATGGTGGTCGGAAGAAATTGGAGGCAGTACAGACAAACTCAATGATGAGTTTATCTATCATTACAAAGACGTTCATAACTGTAACATGAAATTAATAGAAGTTGTTCCTGGCAAAAAAGTAGTTTGGCTTGTGCTGGATAACTATTTTTCTTTTACTAAAGACAAAACCGAATGGATAGGAAATAAAATTATTTTCGAAATTACCGGGCAGCATAACAATACGCAACTCCGTTTTACGCATGAAGGTCTGGTTCCCGAATATGAATGTTACAATGCTTGTTTTAATGGATGGACCCAATACATAGAGCATAGTTTGTTGAGCCTGATCACTACAGGCAAAGGGCAGCCAAACACAAGCGAAAAGGCATACACCATTCATGAAGTTGCTGCACAGTTCAACAAGCTTGCCCAACAGGAAAAATGGTTTGAGATACAAGACAAATTTTTTGCTGATAATGTAAAGAGCATCGACCCTCCAAATTCTCCTTACTTCGGTTATGCGGAAGGCAAGGCCAACGTTCGCAGGAAAGGTGAAGATTTTGTAAGCAAGATCACAGAATTTCATAGCGCGCGCACAACCGAACCTGTTGTGGGCGGCAATCATTTTGCGGTAGGAAGGGAAGTGGATATAACGGTACAGGGATTTGGAAGAATACAAATGAACCAGGTAATGCTGTACGAAGTAAAAGATGGTCAAATCGTGTCAGAGCAATTCTTTTATTAAAAAATCCTTCCTCTCCGCAGAGTTACCCGAACAAAAGGTCTTGCGTAATTAAATAAACAAATCAGTGCTGGGTTAATCATGTTTTAGCGTAATACCTATTGCACGAATTAACAAGAAAAACTTCAATTCAGGGAAGGATATTTAATCTATCTGATTCTTGCAATAACATTTGCAATTTTGTGCGTAGCTTTTATATATAATAACAATTTGCGGACACAAAGATTAAGTTAGTATGGTTCTCAAATAATATTGATTTTTTCAATTCTATCCAAAATATTAAGAGGCATATATTATCCAATCTTTAAAAGAGAACCAGAATTATCGAGGTCGCCAAAAAATAAAACATTAGCTTCAATTATCTATCATCTTCAGTCCTGGCCGGACGTTATGAATTTAGCTTTAGCAATAACAATGAACTTTTATATCTTTAATCAGGCATTGGTCGCCGGCTGACGTTTTTCACCCCGCCCAAGGCGGGACCACCACATAGCCAATGCGAAAACATTGGTGGCAAGCGTAACGGCCCAATTCCCGAAATGATTGATGACAGATGAAATTACTGATAGCCATAGTGACACACTACACTAAATAGACAAAAAATTAGGAATTGGATTACTTTGACAATACAGAATTAAAAGTGATATTCCTGTCAGAACCTACACAAACCCGCCCTGGTTTTGTGACAGTTATGTCAAACGCAAACAATAGAAAAATTGAACTTTATAAAAGAAATAAAAATGATTTACATAACGCAATTAATTTACATCAAAGAAGGACAGGAAAATGTGTTTCATCAATTCGAAGATGTTGCTATACCGGCAATTTTAAAATACAACGGGCGGCTTCTGTTGCGGGTCAGGCCCAGCGAAAATTCTTTTATTGAGTATTGCATTGACAAACCATACGAAATACATATTGTTGAGTTTGACAGTGAGCAGGATTTTGAAAACTTCAAACAAGATAAAGAACGAATGAAATTTTTGCACTTAAAGGAGCAATCCATAAAGACTTCAATATTAATTCAAGGGACAAAATTGTGAAGAACAAAACGTCAGCCACCATCGCGCTGACCGCAGGGAGAGGCAGACTTTGAAACAATGAGCATTTGACCGGTATCAACGTCAGTTTCGGCAAAAGAATATATCTTCGGCTTTAGAATTTCTATTGGCTTCAGTACGGGCTTGAGGATCACGCAATACCAGCCCTGCCGCAAGCCGTCAACAGTTGTACTCATGCTAACGAACCTTAAATCATTCCAAAACCAAAACGTAAAAACAATGCCAAAGATCTCTTTAATTGCTTCAGGCCTTTTAATTGGCTTTTCAATTCTTAGTAGCTGTAACAGCGCAGACAATTCCAAAACTACAGCAGAAAAAGAAACACAGGCGACGCAAACAGACACCGCTGAATATTTTAACCTAAGGCCCAAACTGGAAAAAGACTATGGCTATTCACATGCTGTAAGAATTGGTGGCGACCTTAAAATATCGGGAGCAGTAAGTATGGATAACAATGGAATTTTAATTGCAGAGGGAAATATGGAACAACAAATGAAAACTGCTACAGCGACCTGGAAAAAATTTTAAAGCACTATGGTTACACCTTTGACGATGTTGTGGCGGAAAACGTATATACAACCAATATGGCTGAGTTTATAAAAGCTTCAGCCTATCGTAACTCAATTTATAAGAAACAGTTCCCGACAGGTACCTGGCTTGAAGTAAAAGGATTGGCTCTGCCAAAACAGTTGATTGAGATAGACATGGAGGCTCATAAGATTAAATAATAAAGTTAAAGCACCATACACCTATGTTCTGAGCTGAGCTTTGTTGAGTCGGATTTTTAAATCTAAAAAACAAAGAATTATTATTAATTCTTTTAAAAGAGCATCTTGAATTAGCAAATATTTTATTTGATTTCTCTGAACCGCATAAAATAGATTTGGAAGCTTTTATGAATAAAAATTATAAATTCAATATCGGTCTTCAAAAATTTGCTTATCTCACAGGACGTAGCTTATCTGCTTTTAAAAGGGATTTTAGAAGTATTTAACGACAATCCAGGCCGCTGGCTCATCCAAAAAAGACTAAAAGAAGCCTATTCTCTCATTGAAAAGAAAAATAAAAACTATCCGAAATCTACATTGCCCTGGGTTTTGGAAACTTGTCTCATTTTTCATTTGCTTTCAAAAAACTATTTGGGCTACCACCAAAAGAGTTGACTGCTTAAACGGTGAAAACCAGCAGCTGACAAACGGTTTATTGCAATTTGGGTGCACAGTTATATTCTCAATATTTCGGTACTGTTCTTCGTTTATTGGCTTAACCGTTTTATAATTTTCTTTCATGGTAAATTAAAAATTAGTATCCTGAGGTAATTAAAATCCAAGCTCACAGAAACAAAAAATGACTTCCAAAGAAAAAAATCTCTATCATCAAATTCACCCTTTGAAATTAGCAGTTGATTTTTCAACTGGCTTTTATACAACCTGGTTACTTTGGTACACGACACTTTTATGTTCCTCCTTTGTTTTCTCCTGCCATCTTTTTTGGTAAACATTGTTCTAACAAAGTTTGCTGACCTTGAAAAACTAAAAAGATCTTCTTTCGGAAAATACGTTGAAAAGTATATGACATCAGCTTTTTCATTCGTTCCGCCGGACAAATAATAATGTGGGTTGCGGCCTGGTACATAGCCATCTGTTTGCAGGTAACCCTGGTAATCTTTTAATACGCTCTGCGGGCCTTCGGCTCCTCTGCCTGTCCTGTAATCAAACAATACCAACTTTTGCTCATGACATTGATACACCCAATAGTAACCCCGGTGCGTTGCTTCTTTTTTATCGCTGTCCAGTACTTTTATGATCGTTTCATCTGCATGTAAATAGCCACTGTCCAAAACCATTAGCGCATGTGCATCCTCATCCCGTTCCATTTGTAGGGCCATCTTCAGGAGGTTACATTAAGGCGGAAATCTTAAAGCATCAACAGTATATAAGAGGGGTGTACGAAAGGTGACACCTGTTTGTTTACAGAGATAAAAAATACCGGAGGTAAATTCAACGACGAAATAGTTAATGCACTGTCGGATATTAAAAAAGGTGACACTGTAATTTTTAAACGAATATTTGCGCACGGGCCAGACAATAAATCAATTCCTTTGAAACCAATTCTATTTTTTATTATAGATAAAGACTTATAAAGCAAAGCAAACCGCTAACAAATGTATTGCCAATAGCAGGTCTGACGAGCATTTCTTCATCTATAGTTCTTTGGTCATCTTGCGTGCGGGCCAACGGAATTCATTTCCCGGGCACGGAGCCATTGGAGGTGGCGGTGCTTTAATTCTATCGCCATCGGGCAATTTAATTGGTATGCCATTGTCGATATTAAATCCTTCACCATTTAATAACTTTTTAATCCCGGGCATCATTTTGTATATTCTTTCACGAGTTATTCCATTTCTTCTGATAGTGGTTTTAATCAATAAGCCTGTTTCAAAACTTGCGGAGTGTTTTAATTTTTACAGTGACATGCATTGGTCTTGGACTTATACAATCTACATTGCCTTTGTACTTATTTTTTGGATACAGATAGAGATGGCTTTGCTTTCAGCAGTAAGTTGGTTACATACCTTTATATGTCGTTGGCAGTAGTTAACATTTTTACCGCGTTATTACCACAGGTAAAAAATTTCTATAAAACAGAAAGCAATCCTGGTAACTTCAAATGAAAAGCAAAAAAATATGCTATACGTTTTAATTTTTATTGCACTTGTTGTAATAATAGTAATCGCCTTAAAAGTGAATTTAACTATCCGGTTTAATAAAGAAGTAAAACAGTTATTCACTCAATCAACAACTATTTCCGGCAAAAAATTCAGCTACGAACAACTTGTTGGTTTACCAGAACCTGTGCAGCATTATTTTAAATATGTTTTAAAAGAAGGGCAACCATATATCAATTATGTAAGGCTAACGCATAACGGACAATTTAAATCAGGTAAAAAAAATAACTGGACAAATATTAAAGGAGAGCAATATTTTACAACCGAAAAACCTGGGTTTATCTGGAAAGGTAAAACCTCTATGTTTACGGCCCGCGATATGTATATTGCTGATAAAGGAAGGTTAGTAGCTTCCCTTTTTTCACTCATTAATATTGTAAATGGACAAGGAGGACAATATAACCAGGGTGAGTTACTACGGTGGCTCGCTGAAAGCGTTTGGTTTCCAACAAATCTATTGCCTGGCAAAAATTTGCGATGGACACCGATCGACTCGCAAACCGCCAAACTGAATTTTAATTATAATGGCCTGTCACTATTTTATATTGTAAAGTTTAATGATAAAGGAGAAATTACTCAAATGGAAACCAAACGATACATGGATGAAAAAAACCTGGAAACATGGATTTGTAAATTAGATAAATACGAAGAGAGAAACAAAATAATTATTCCAACCGAAGCCGAAGTCTTGTGGCGTTTGAAAGAAGGCGATTTTAGTTACGCTAAGTTCAAGGTTCAAAAGATAGAATATGATAAGCCGGCAAAATTTTAAAATTGAAAAAAAAGGCATGTAGTCAACTATCCATAGCAGCATGGCATTCGGCTGACCGACAAAATAACAATCATCTGCAAATCAATACCAACAATAGTTCCGGCTCAGGTTTAGCAATTTAGCTTTTAGGTATTATCTTGAACTTTAGTAACGATATTCAACTTTGGTGCGGGGCTGAGAATTATAAAATGTCAAGCCATCCAGTACCTTGTAGTTTTGTAAGGTGGCAATGCTTTCACAAGACAGGAAAATAATATGAGAAAATTAATTTTAATTGTACACACTTCCCTTGACGGTTTTGTAGCCGGACCAAAGGGAGAATTAAACGGGTTTGATGCCGGTGAAGAAAATTTGGAATTCGTATGCAGATTGACAGAAGAAGCAGACGCAGCTTTATTCGGTAGAGTTTCTTACCAGCTTTTAGATGAGTATTGGCCAACTGCAAAAGATCTTCCCAATGCTACAAGAAACCAAATCGCATATTCAAATTGGTACAACGCTGCTGCAAAAATTATCATATCCAGGACGATGGCAGGATCTGCTTTAAATAACACGACCATAATTGGCGAAAACATTTCAAATGAAATTATTAAAATCAAGCAGCAGGCCGGTAAGAACATACTGATTTTCGGTAGCCCGGCTACTTCCCAATCATTAATTCAACCTGGCCTGGTAAACAGCTACTGGATATTTATTAACCCAATTATTTTTGGGCAGGGTATTCCCTTATTTGCAGGTTCGAATGACAAAATTAAACTCAAACTTTTGACTACCAAACAATTTTCAAATGGTGAAATTGCGCTTAACTATGCAGTTGACAGATGATAACAACAAACCAGCAACAAAGCTTGCTACAATTCGCGCAGACAGTTGGATTTTCATTATTTTGTTATTGTTCTTTAATTCACGTGCCCGCCCGGTTATTAATTGACGTTAGTAACTGCCCGGGCAGTTACTAAATTTAACTATCTACTATATTTGGAAAAATTATCTTAAACAATGAGCGCACAAATTCTTCCCCCTCCTTCCGCCGGTCTGGCTGTGGCTATTCAAGGTGTTTGGTGGTTACAATCATGTGAAGATTGGACAAAAGACGGGCAACGAAGAATTGATCCTACGTTAGGCTCTGATCCGATTGGCATCCTATCTTATGCAAAAAAAAATTTGCAGCGCAATTCATGAAACGAAACAGAACAGGTGAACTTATCAACCAGGTATCCAATGCCGGGCAAAATAATACGAGCGCTGTGGCTTAATCCGATAGCTATAGAATTTATTTTTTGTTGTTACCTTGTAGTTTAAATTTTTAATTTAGTATTAGCTCGGGGGACAACACTCAATGAATTATTTAACTTTAGAAATTGTAAATGAATGAAAAAAATAACCAAGGTGCGGTTAATGCATTACTTGCGGTATACGAAAAGGCAATCATAGAATTACAAACGGTAATTGAAGATATTGCAATAACTGATTTAACTGCCGTAGTTGACAATTTAACTACCAATTCCGATTGCAGATCAATTCAGACAATACTTACACATGTAGTAAGTGCTGGATATTCTTATTGCATTTATATTCGAAATTCAAAAAATAAGAATGACCAACGGCCTGAAAAAGCTGATCGATTATCAATCGTTGAATATAAAAATGACCTGTACCAGGTTTTTAAATTCTCGTGTGATACACTCGCCGATATCCATGATCATGAACTTGAAGAACCTGATGACGCAAAAAAAATAAAAACTTCCTGGGGGAAATCTTATGATATTGAACAAATAATGGAACATGCCATTGTACATGTTTTACGGCACAGGCGACAAATAGAAAGATTTAAAAATCTATTAATAACAAATCGTGATTGATCATAAACAGTGGTAGCAAGGTTCATGTAACCGGGCTGATCGAAAGGGCTAAGTCATAAATAATGCAATAGCCGTAATTTTTTACAAGCCATTTCCTACCTCTGAATATGAATACACAAATCACTTCAATTCTAAAAGTCCTTGATCTTGCAGAGCGATTAAAATTCGAACTTCGGCACAGTTACACCTCAAGTGGCAGACAGGAAAGTGTTGCCGAACACACATGGCGAATGTCGTTAATGGCTGTTTTAATTGAGCCCTTATTAAAAGAGAAAGTTGACACTGCCCGGCTTTTAAAAATGATTATCCTTCACGACCTCGTTGAAGCAGAAGCGAGAGATATTTCTGCATTAGATGTTTTACGCGACCCTGGAATAAAAATTCAGAAAGTTGAAAAAGAAAAA
>JBDTZL010000026.1:0-2873 GCA_040005125.1 Ginsengibacter sp. | reverse complement strand
ATTATAAAGGACTTAGAGGAATAGATGTATTTTTGAAAAACATTAAGCTCCGGGTTGTAAAAACTTTGGAGTTTTCTATTTTTTAGATTATCATTCACATCTAAGTTGTACATAGTTACCTGGTATTATTATTTTTGCTCATCAGCATATTTTACTAAATGAAACATCTCGCTTCTCTCAATAAATATTTCTGGAAATATAAATGGCATTTTTTGCTGGGTATACTATTTATTGTGTTGTCCAATTATTTCCGGATACTGGCCCCACAGGTTACGAAGTATGTTTTGAATACTGTTGAAACAGGCCTGCGAAAAGATTACACTCCGAGGGCCCCTTCTGCGAAAACCAATTACGATCCGCTGGTAAAAATATTTATTCAGGAGTTAGCTTCAAGGGATGCCACGTTCAAAACAAAGATCCTGTATTCCGGTATTATCCTTCTTGCACTCGCGCTCATCAGTGGATTTTTTTTGTTCCTGATGCGGCAGACCATCATTGTGATGAGCCGGCATATTGAATTTGCGCAAAAGAATGAAATTTTTAATCATTATCAAAAGCTGGATACGAATTTTTACAAGACGCATAATACGGGCGACCTCATGAACCGTATTTCTGAAGATGTAAGCAGGGTACGCATGTACACAGGGCCTGCGACGATGTACCTGGTTAACCTTGCGGCTACTATTGGTTTCTCGTTGTACTACATGTTTAATGAAAATTCAGAACTTACCTTTTATGTTTTGTCTCCATTGCCCATACTGGCTGTTACCATATATTATGTAAACAACATTATCAACAGGAAGAGTGATAAAATTCAATCTTTACTATCAGACCTTACGACGAACGCCCAGGAATCTTATTCAGGCATAAGGGTAATAAAATCTTTTGTGCAGGAAAAAGCGATGTTGGGTTTTTTTGAAAGGAACAGCGAACAATACAGGAGCAATGCTATTTCATTGGCTAAAACAGAAGCAACATTTTTTCCGGCAATGGGTTTGATGATTGGCATCAGCACATTGCTTACTATATTAATTGGTGGGATTTATGTAATTGACGGGAGTATTAATATTGGAGTAATAGGGGAGTTTGTAATGTATATTCTTATGCTTACATTTCCCGTAATGGCCATTGGATGGACGGCCAGTATGATACAAAGAGCAGCAACCTCACAGCGACGCATAAACGAATTTTTGCACACGGTTCCTTCGGTGCAAAATACACCTGTTCCCAAAAAAATAACCCTGAACGGCGACATAGAATTCAGGGATGTGGATTTTATTTATCCGCATACCGGAATACATGCTATAAAAAATTTCTCCCTTAAAATTAATAAAGGCGAGAAGGTTGCTATTATTGGAAAAACAGGATCTGGAAAATCTACCATCGCCCAGTTGATGCTGAGAATGTATGATCCGCAGAAAGGTAAGATCCTGTATGACAAAATTGATATTCGTGAAATGGATCTTACTACAATACGATCACAAATAAGCTATGTTCCGCAGGATGTATTTTTATTCAGCGATACCGTCGAAAATAATATAGGCTTTGCGTTGGAAAACGCTGACATAGAAAATATTTATAAAGCTGCAGCTAATGCCGCTGTCGCCAGGGAAATAGAGCGCTTTCCGCAAACCTATAAAACCATGATAGGGGAGAGGGGCGTTACCCTTAGCGGGGGGCAGAAGCAAAGGATATCCATAGCCAGGGCATTGATTAAAGACCATGAAATTGTTGTGTTTGATGACTGCCTGAGCGCAGTGGATTCAAAAACCGAAAATGAAATTATATCGAATCTTTATAATTTTTTACATTCCAAAACGGCGGTAATAATTACCCATCGCATATTCTCTCTTTTTAATTTTGATAAAATAGTTGTACTGCAGGATGGTTTCATTGCAGAACAGGGCACCCATCGCCAACTGCTTGATCTTGGCGGGTTGTATGCTGAAATGTATTATAACCAGCAGAAACATGAAAAGAATGTGGCATCCTGAGCGGGGAAATTCTGTAGTGAGGATAGTTTGAACCACGAACCACATAGTCACAAAGGCACATAGAAAATGCACCCATAGACACACTATGTGAAGCCTATGTCCTTATGTGCCTATGTGGTGAAAAAAGAAGGGTCTTATCAAACCGGCCCGCCATCGGGAACTCAATTATTTTGCTAATTGAAAAACAATTTTATCTTTGCCCCGGCACAAATAAGATTAATCCCAAATTTAAAACTATAAAAGTGGCGTACGAAAATAATGACAAAAAGATGGAAAGTGTTTACAGCCAGAGGATCAGGGCGGGTAAACGAAGGACTTATTTCTTTGATGTAAGGGAAACCCGTGGCAATGATTATTATCTAACTATCACAGAGAGCCGGAAAAAATTTAATGAGGATGGTTATGACAGGCATAAAATCTTTTTATATAAAGAAGACTTTAACAAATTCCTGAAGGGAATGACGGAAGCTATTGATTTTGTAAAAACAGACCTGATGCCTGATTTTGATTTTGATGCTTTCAATCATGAAAATTCTGAGAACTATTCCGATAATACGCAGGGAGATGTAAAAAAAGAATATACACCAACACCAGATGTAGCAACGACGGATACTGCAGAGGAAAAACCGGAAGAAAAAATTGACGAAAGCCCTACCGGTATTGCCCCCGCCGCCACCCCGGAAATTGACATCAAACCTGATGACCATGAAGAAGTAGATAAGTGGTAAAATAAAACATAACGTAAGAAAGAAATCCTCTCATATTTTTTTGGGGGGATTTTTTTTTGAGCCACGGATTACACAGATTTTAACGGATTTAAGAAGAACAAAAACCTTAGCCACGGATTACACAGATTTTCACGGATTAAAGAAAAGCAAA
>JBDTZL010000248.1:0-2875 GCA_040005125.1 Ginsengibacter sp. | reverse complement strand
TTTACACCCAATTTTATAGATAGCAGATGATAGTTTATGGTATTTTGTTAAATTATCGAGTCATAAAACATTGGTTACTAAGACATAATATACATTAGGAAACTAATTGATATTACATGTTCGAATCCCTTGAATGATTTTGTTATCAGCAATCATTTTAGCCAGGCTGATAGCGTCGTCGCAAAGTTCATAGCGGATAATATCAATACCTTTTGTTGCACTATAGCCTTCATTGAACAGAAGATAAATTGTTTCCAGGACAGTGTTCAGTCTTTTCTCCAATTCATTTCCCCGGGGAATTTCAAAAGGAATTTTATCATCCCGGATTTTCTTCCTTGCTCTTACCAATCTTTTATTTATATTTTCTTCTGTTGTAAGAAATGCTTTTGCAATTTCAGGAATTCTAAAACCGCAAAGTGTTTTTAGAGCCAATGCAATTTGCGAATCAGGTGAAATGGCCGGATGACAGCATGTAAAAATCATTCTTAATTGGTCATCTTGAATTTCCTTCTCAGAAAAAAGATGATCTAATGCCGGTTCAACCGTCCATTTGGATTGCAGGTAGTGAGCCACATCGGATGAGTAATGCAGTTTATTTTTTCCCTGTTAATATGATTGAGTGCTTTATTTTTTGCCACACTGAAAAGCCATGCGGAAGGGTTATCAGGTACTCCTTTGTATTGCCAGTGATTGATTGCTTCAACTAATGAATCCTGAACAACATCCTCAGCAAGGCCTAAGTTTTCAGTTCCGAAGATTCTTGTCAGTACAGAAACCAGTTTACCTGCCTCATGTCGAAAGAGGTGATCAACAAGCTGAGATATTTCGGGTTGACTTGCCAAAGTATTTTAAAACTTTATTTTCAAGATGTTAATAAAAATTATGGTTTCAATCTGGTTGGTGATGATTTAATTCGTGCTGTCAAAGAAAATACAGGTGGTTTCACAACAGTTTTAGATGAACTAAAAGCTTATCTGGAATTTGATTTAAAATTGAATTTAATTGCAGACAAATTTCCAAAAGGAAAATAGTTACTTCCATCGAGACAAAAACGACGAACCGCTGACATTACCGGCAGGTGGGGCTTAACCTGGGATCTTATGCATTTTATGACACCCCTTACCTTGAACTTATTTTTTCTTTCTCCTATATTCAAGATCATATTGCGTAGCCCAGGTTTGCCCATTATCTTTGGATATTTCCCCTAATTGCCGCACTTTATCTTTATCCAGGTTAAAAAAAGTAAGTCTGTTTATAGCCAGTGTATCTTTTGCAAACTGCCAGGGATCTGTTTGAAATATTATTTTTCCGCTTTCGTATTTTCCCTGAACATAGTGGGTATTACCGCCAACATTGTCAACCCATGTTTGTTGCCACTGCTTAGTCGATGCATTATAAGTATTGAAGCTTTTACCTTTATAAATTATGCCGCCGGCTATTGCTACATTTGTCCATTCCTCCAAAATTACGCAGCTATCAAGTATCAAACTTATTTTACTGTCCCCTGCTTTTTTCCCTTTCAGATTAAATGCTTCCCAATCACCAATCCAAAAATCAAACTGGCGGTAAATCGGGTCGGTTGAACAGGGATTTGGCGGTGGCAGCTTTTGTGAAAAAGTTTGCGCTAACCAGAAAGTGGCAAATAGCAGGATGAAAAATTGTTTCATAAAAAAGAATTTATTTTTACAAGTTAAATACAATACTTATGCAATCTCTGTTTCTATTATATGAATGGTAGAAAATATCTTTTAATCAGATGCAGTCAGAAAAAAAATCCCGGAAATAAATTATTACCTTATAAACATCAAAATAGAAAAATTGCAGATGCAATTAATTGATTTGAAATTCCTGTAAAAAATTTCGAAAAAGCAAAAACATTTTATGAAACACTGTTAGGTGCATCAATGCAGCCAATGGAGGCGATGGGGATGAAATCTGCATTCTTTCCTGCTGATCTGCAAAATGGTAATATTGGCGGATGCATTATTGAAGGACAAGGTTACGAACCGGCAAATAAAGGTTCGTTAGTTTATCTCAATGGAGGTGACGACTTGAATGAAATACTTTCAAAGGTTGAACAAGCAGGAGGTAAAATCATTTTGCCCAAAACCGGAATCGGATCAAAGGGATTCATGGCGCACTTTGAAGATACCGAAGGAAACAAAGTTGGCCTGCATTCGATGAAATAAATGCCCGCAAAGCCGGCGTCAGGTCTTTGGATTTTTATTTTTTTCGACCAGATCTTCATGTAACAGAGCCTGTAGATTTCCAACTTTCAAATGGTCATACAAGGAATGTTTATCAACTACCATTGAAACCATACTTGCCAGTAAACCGGCAATCATTAAATGAAAAATTACATTATGACGGTCTGTCATTTCAAGAACAAGAATTGCAGAGGTAAATGGCGTGCGTGTTACGCCTGTTAAAAATCCTACCATCCCGCATAATATGAGTAAATTGGCATTGGTTGCTGAGACTTCTAACCAACCACCGATAAGAGAACCAATAGCTGCACCAGCACCGAGGGAAGGCGCAAATATACCACCGGAAGCCCCGGTAGTAAAACTTAAAACAGTGCCCAAAAATCTATAGATGGCTGTGTACCATTGCACACTTTTTTCATTGGAAAATAAAGTGGTGGTCATTATTTCTTTTCCTGAACCTAATACTCGTGAATCTAAAAAATAAGCGATAGATGCGATGGCAAATGCGCAGAATAAAACGTACAAAAAATGCTGATAACGAAATTTGAAACTTTTTTTCCAGCGAAAAATCCACAATATAATTTTGGACATAATACTTCCCAATAACCCTGTAATAATTGCGACAAGCATCAAAGGAAAAAATATAAATTTTGAAAGATTGGTAACAT
>JBDTZL010000056.1:0-9681 GCA_040005125.1 Ginsengibacter sp. | reverse complement strand
CATCTGAAAGATTTCCGGGAAAGAATTAAAATTAACGGGGAAATGATACCGCGTGATTTTGTAACTGCTTTTGTTGAAAAAACGAAAACATTTTCCGAAGAAATAGAACCCTCATTTTTTGAGCTCACGTTTGTGATGTCCCTTGAATATTTTGTTCACAACAATGTGGATATTGCTATCATAGAGACAGGGCTGGGGGGCAGGCTTGACAGTACCAACGTTATTATTCCCATGCTTTCTGTAATTACCAATATTGGATTTGACCATATGGACATACTGGGAGATTCTCTTAGTAAAATCGCTTATGAAAAAGCAGGAATTATTAAACCAGCCATACCCGTAGTAATAGGTGAGGCAATCCCGGAAACAAAAATAATTTTCCAGGAGAAGGCGCAGGAAACAAAATCTGCAATATTTTTTGCAGAAGAAAAGTTTACGGTTAATTCTGTAAAACAAGAGGGTGAAACATTACAAGTGGAAGTGTTTGATATTGATAAAAAACAGAGTAATAATTATGAGCTCGATCTTTACGGGCTTTACCAGGCTAAAAATTTACTTACGGTTCTTACTGCCATTGATTTACTGAAGAATAATTTTTCATTGGAAGAAAAAAAAGTTCATGAAGCGCTGGTCAAAGTAAAGAAACTTACAGGCTTGCATGGCCGGTGGGAAGTAATTCACAGGAAGCCGTTGGTGGTCCTGGATGTCGCGCATAATGTTGATGGAATACGACAGCTCATTAATCAAATCAACCACAGCAGGTATAAAAAGCTGCATATTATTTTTGGAATAGTAAAAGATAAAGAAATTAAAAAAGTTCTCGAATTACTTCCGGCGGAAGCCGAATATTATTTTACGAGGGCCCAGATCCCGAGGGCGTTACCTGAAAATGAGTTACTCGAAAGAGCTGCGGAATTTCATTTAAAAGGATCCGTATACAGTGAAGTGAATATTGCATTAAAAGCCGCCATGGATATGGCATCTGAAGAAGATATGGTTATTGTATGTGGCAGCATATTTGTTGTAGGGGAGGTGGATTTATTTAACGTCGAAAATTGAAAGTTGAAGGTTTGCAACTTGGAACTTTGAACCTTCAACCCTTTCAAATTTCTCCCATCTTCTTTAATGCATAAAAAATGCAATTGGCATGAAGTGACTGCACAATTTTATTTTCGAGAAATAACTTTTTTAATTCATCCAGGGAAATCGTGACCACTTCAATATCTTCATTATGATCCAGGTTTTGTTCACCTGTTTTCTTACCACCTCGTGCTAAAAACAAGCAGGTAAAATTATCGAGCACACCTGGATTGGCCGCAATTTTCCCTACCTGCTCAACAGATGAAAACCGGTACCCGGTTTCTTCCATAAGTTCTCTTGCCATCGCTACTTCGGGTGATTCATTTTTATCAATAAAGCCACCCGGCAATTCGAGCAATACTTCTCCTACAGGATGCCTGTACTGTTTTACCATCAATACCTCGCCGTCTTCAGTAATGGAAACCGCACACGCCGTCGTTGGCAATTCAACTACAAAATACTCGTCGATTATTTTACCCTCGGGAGTCTCGCATCTGTCTTTCCTTGCGGTAAAATACTTATGCTTTACTAAATAGACAGAGGACAGCGTTTTCCATTTCATTTTAGTGTTAAGTTTATACCATAAAAGATTTTCCCACAAAGACACGGAGGCCACAAACTATTTCTTTGTGCCCTTTGCGGCTTTGTGGGACATACGTCAATTTATGATTAACATAATATCAGTTCCATTTCATTCTTTCGCGAAGTTTTGTAATATGGGCAGTATGGTGCCTGCTATGCCATGAATAGCTTTTCAACATTTCCCATAAAGTCAGGGTCCTTTTTCGTGCCGGGTGATAAATCGTACGCTGCCATTGTTCCTCAGTCAAATCATACATGAGTTGATACCATCTTGCATGCAAGGCGTGAAGCAGGGTTAAAGAAATATTGACGGGTAATTTTTTTGTATCAGGCAGCCCGGCCCATGCAGCCTCATCATAAGGTTTTATTACAGGGTTGTCTTCTGTTAATCCAAGTTTGAAACGAACGACTGCATTTATATGACTGTCGGCAACATGATGAACAAGCGTATGCACCGTCCAGCCTCCCGGGCGGTAGGGCGTTTCAAGCTGCGGTTTATCCAGGTTTTCAATAGCAAGTTCCAGCCTGGCGGGTAGCATTCTGATGTCATTAAGCAATTCATTTTTTGTTTGCTCAGCATAGTCACTGCTATAAAAATTATCTTCAGTTTCTTTCCCGATGGGATAACGCGAATCCGGTTCCTGATTTTCCATATAGTATTATTTATTCACAATATCTAAGAGTTCTATTTCAAATATCAATGCGGCCCCACCGGGGATAGCACCGCCGGCTCCTCTGTCTCCATAGCCAAGGTCAGAAGGGATGTACAATTTCCATTTACTGCCAACAGGCATTAACTGGAGGGCTTCGATCCAACCCCGTATTACACCCGATACGGGTATGGAAATAGGTTCACCTCTTTTGTACGAATTATCAAATTCTTTTCCATCAATTAACGAACCTATATAATTTGCTTTTACGGTATCAGTGGCTTTTGGAACAGGCCCGGTGCCCTTTGTAATTATTTCGTATTGCAAACCGCTTGGAAGCGTAATAACTCCGGGTTTCGTTTTGTTTGCTTCTAAAAATTTTATTCCTGCTTCTTTTTCGGCGTTTGATTTTTGAGACATAAAGTCCTGTAGTTTTTTTTGAATAGTCATGTTACATTGTTCTGGTGAAATTAAGAGTGTTTTATTGTTATATACATCATCATATGCTTTTTTAATCATTGCAGTGTTTATTTTATCTGCACCCTGTGTCTTATAATATTCCGCGGTTTGAACTCCCATGGCATAGCTCAGGCTATCTGTTGAGGAAAGAGTGGCTTTAACCGGCGTCTTTGTAATTACGGGTTTTGAAGGCTTTTTTGTTTGCGCATAAGAAACGGAAGCCAATATGGGTAAAATGATCAATATTCTTTTCATTAATTTTTATTTATTGTGTGATTTTAAGTTTGAGAAAATAACGCATTATTTGTAGTAATATTTTTAATCTTCCCTGAAATCTTTTCCGGTAAGGTTTATAAAAACATCTTCAAGGTTCGCAGACTTTGTAACTTTTGTTCTTTCGAAACCAGAGGCCACCAGGTCATCAATTAATTTATCGGGTGATTGAAGCGCAATAATTTTTCCTTCGTCCATAATTGCAACCCGGTCACAAAGTTGTTCGGCTTCATCCATATAATGAGTTGTAATGATTACCGTGGTTCCCCTGGTTCTTATATTTTGTATAAGTTCCCATAAATTACGGCGTGCCTGTGGATCAAGGCCTGTCGTAGGCTCATCGAGAAAAATAATTTTAGGCTGATTAATCAAAGTTGTTGCTATCGAAAATCTTTGTTTTTGTCCGCCACTCAGTTCTTTATACTTGCTCTTTGCCTTGTCTTTTAGATTTACCATTTCCAGCAATTCAAAGGCATCGGCTTTTGTGTTGTATAACCCGCAGAAAAGATCGATGAGCTCGAGAAGATTAAGCCCGGGGTAAAAGCCTGATGTTTGCAATTGCACTCCTATTATTTTTTTTATTTTATCGGGGTGCTTATCAAGATCCAGGCCATTAACCATAATTTTACCTGCAGTTTTTTCTCTAAGTGTTTCTATTATTTCCAGCGTAGTGGATTTCCCTGCCCCATTTGGTCCAAGCAGTCCGAAAATCTCACCTTCATATACATCAAAAGAAATACCTTTTACTGCCTCAAAACTGCTGTAGTTTTTTTTCAAATCCTTAACCGAAATAATTACTTTTTGCATGTATTTTTTTTCAAATTTGATAATACGAATTGCACGAATTTAATTACACGAATTATGCGAATTACACGAATACTTAAACCCTTACTCCCAGGCACTCTTCAAGTTCTTCCATCATTTTGGCGCTGCCAATAAAAAATGGAGAACGTTCATGTAATTCACCCGGTATTTTTTCGAGTATGTGTTGTATGCCATCCGTTGCTTTGCCGCCGGCTCTTTCAACAATATATGCAAAGGGATTACATTCATAAAGTAACCGCAGCTTTCCCTTTGGCTTATCGGTGGTAGCAGGATACATAAAAATCCCTCCCTTTATCAAATTACGGTGCACATCAGATACCATGCTTCCAATATATCTTTGCGTATATGGGCCGCCGTTAGATTCGTTTTTATTCTGGCAAATATCAATATACTTTTTTACACCGTCGCTAAAGCGAAAAAAATGGCCATGATTAACAGAATACATTTTTCCAGTTTCAGGGCACCGGATACCCGGATGGCTTAAGCAAAACTCACCGATGGATTGATCCAATGTAAACCCATTCACCCCTCTTTTGGTTGCATATACCAAAATGGTGGACGATCCATATATGATGTATCCTGCAGCTACCTGGCGAATTCCGGGCTGAAGAAAATCTTTGATCGTGACCGAGGTGCCGGTTTCTGTTACCCTCCGATAAACGCTGAAAATTGTTCCTATGGAAACATTTACATCAATGTTGCTGCTGCCATCAAGCGGGTCAAACATGCAAATGTATTTCGAGCCCCGGCTTATATCATCTTCGAAAACTACCATATCGTCGAGCTCTTCACTTGCAATGCCTGCGCAGCTTATACCGTGACGTAATACTCCTGTAAACTGGTCATTGGCGAATTCATCCAGCTTTTTTACTTCTTCTCCCTGTACATTTATGTCGCCGGTATTTCCTAAAATATCAACAAGCCCGGCTTTATTTACTTCGACATTCACACGTTTTGCGGCAAGGCCTACATCACGTAAAAGTCCCGCCAGTTCACCCGTGGCCTTGGGAAAAGCTCTCATCTCCCTGATAGTAAATTCATCCAGCGTTAACACCTGCCTGTTCACCATAATCACGAAATATTTTATTTCAGAAGAAAACAAAAATAGGGCAATTAATTAATTTGTTATTCCATACCGGCAATCGTATCATATTTTCGAAGGAATAGGAGGTAACTTGAAATTTAAAATTACCATGCTATAATATTCTTTAAAAAAATAAAAATTATTTTTTAATAATTGATTTTACTTTGCTTCCCTAAACAGAAATTTCCTGCAATGAAGGTGTTTAAATTTGGTGGTGCCAGTATTAATAATTTTGAGCGTATTCAAAATCTGGCTAAAATCCTCAATGGGTTTAGGGATGAAAAAATTCTCATAGTCGTTTCTGCAATGGGCAAGATGACCAATGCACTTGAAAAAGTGGCAGAAGAATTTTATTCGGGCAAAAAAGAAGAAGCGCTGCTGCTCTTTGAAAAAATCAAACAAAATCATTTAACGTTACTAAAGTATTCCATAACGCAGCAATGGGAGCAGGCAACTAATGAACTGCAGAATTTCTTTACTGAAGTGCAATGGCTATTACATGATAAACCCGTGAAAGGCTACAATTATTATTACGACCAGATAGTATGTACAGGTGAACTTTTGTCCTCGACTGTTGTAAGTTTTTACCTCAATGAAGAAAAAGTTTTAAACAGGTGGATTGATGTAAGGGATGTCCTGCGCACGGATGATACTTTCAGAGATGCTATAGTAGATTGGTTCGTGACCGGAAAAAATATTGAAGAAAAAATTCTCCCTCTTTTTAATGAAACGAATTTAATAATTACCCAGGGCTTTATTGGCAGTACAGATGAAAACGAAAGTACTACGCTTGGCCGGGAAGGGAGCGATTATACCGCTGCTGTATTTGCCAATATTTTAAACGCTGAAAGTGTAACCATCTGGAAAGATGTAGAAGGTGTGATGAATGCCGATCCAAAAGACTTCGGGGATGCAGTAACAATTCCGGGTTTAAGTTATAAGGAAGTAATTGAAATGGCTTATTATGGAGCACAGGTAATACATCCAAAAACAATAAAACCATTACAGAACAAAAATATTCCTTTGTATGTAAAGAGCTTTCTGGATAAGCAACTACCCGGCACCGTTATTACAGGAAAAAACCTTCACAACCTCCCTCCGATAATTGTTTACAAGCGCAACCAGGTATTGATAACCCTGGAGTCGAAAGATTTTTCTTTTGTGGAAGGAAAGCCGGTAAATATTTTGCACGAAATCCTGGACAAGACAAAAATGCGGCCCAACCTTACGCAAAATGCTGCTATAAGTCTTTTTGTATGTGTGGATGATATTCCCGGGAAAATTGAAGAAATTGCCATACAGTGCGCTGAAATTTTTGATGTACAGATGGAGAAAAATCTCACCCTCCTTACTATAAGACATTATACGGCGGAATTCATCCAAAAGCTCTCCGGAACAAAGAAGGTTGTATTGGAACAAAAAACGAGCGATACAGTGCAATTGCTGATGCGGGAAAATTAATCTATAACATAATCTCCTTTGCGGTCAATTAATACAACAGGCACCTGCCTGGTATCTTCAAATTTATCAAATGCATCTTTCAGCTGCATTGCAAATTTTTGCAGGGACTCATTATTTTTTGAACTGATTTTGAAATATTCCAGAGACTTTTTTTGATTATATCTTATAGGAAAAACATGTACAGGAATAAAATCCTGGCCATTTGATTTTGCATAGCTGGCTATAGTATAAATTTCTTCAATATCAGCATCTGTAACGGGGATACAGCCTACCGATACACAGCTTCCGTGAATAAAAATTGCGTTTCCCGGACGGATAGAATCACTCAAAATCCTGTCGGAAGCATTGGGATAATTCAATCGTAAAGAAAGGTGATAATTACTATGCGGGTTGAATTCGTTAATATAATAGAACCCTTCAGGAACCTGGTAATCTCCCTGCAATCTTTTGGGTCCCATCGTCCCGCTTTGCATACAAACCTTATAAGTTTTAAACAACCGGTATTTGTCCTTTGCTTCATTTTTTACCCATACTTCAAGCTGCGCATCAAATTTAAAACTGCGGATGTAAACATATTTTGCCGGCCATGTCAGGCCTTTTGCCTGGAATTCTTTCTGTAAAGTGTCTTCCTTATTATTAAATAAACCCGCGGACCGAAAGGATGATTTTTGGGATTCAACAAAAGAATTCTGTGAATAGCAATACGGTGAAAGGCATATGAGTAAAAGTATTGTTAAAAAGTTTAAAATTTTATCAGTCATTTTTATACCGGTGAGTTGCAAGTAATAACGTAAAAATAAATTTTTTATTGAAAATATAAAGAGGGTAAAAGTATCTTAACTAATTATTATTAGCTAATGAATAAAGGGTTATTCCGATGGTTTTTGTAACAGTTTTTTTATAAATTCCCTCTTTCTGCCTGTTCTCTTTCGATAGCTTCAAAAAGAGCTTTAAAGTTTCCTTTTCCAAAGCTTTGCGCGCCCTTACGTTGAATAATCTCGAAAAACAAAGTCGGCCTGTCTTCTACCGGCTTACTGAATATTTGTAACAGGTAACCCTCCTCGTCCCTGTCAATAAGAATTCCCAGCTCGCTCAGGGGTACCAGGTCTTCATCAATATGCCCAACGCGGTCTAAAACGGTTGAATAATAGCTGGCCGGGATTTTTAAAAATTCGACTCCGCGGTGCTGAAGTTCCCTCACTGTTTCAATGATATTATTGGTGGCAATGGCAATGTGCTGGCATCCTTCGCCATTATAAAATTCAAGATATTCTTCAATCTGGCTTTTCTTCTTTCCTTCAGCAGGTTCGTTTATCGGGAACTTCACGTACCCGTTACCGTTACTCATCACCTTGCTCATTAACGCTGAATATTCAGTCGATATATCATTATCATCAAAGCTGAGTATATTCCTGAAGCCCATAACTTCTTCGTAAAAATTTACCCATTTATTCATTTGATTCCAGCCAACATTTCCTACACAATGGTCAACGTACAAAAGCCCTGTCCCTGTTGGATTATAAGTGCTTTCCCATTTGCGATAGCCCGGCATAAATACACCTGAATAATTTTTTCTTTCAATAAAAAGATGCACGGTTTCACCATAAGTATAAATGCCGCTCATCACCAGTTCGCCGTTCTCATCATTCATCCGGGTTGGCTCCATATAGCTTTTGCCGCCCCGTTGGGTAGTTTCTTCCCATGCACTCGTTGCATCTTCTACCTTGAGCGCCAGAACTTTTACGGCATCCCCATGTTTATGAATATGAGCAGCAATTTCATTGTCATTTCGTATGGGTGTTGTTAATATAAAGGTGAGTTTGTTCTGGCGTATTACATAGCTGGCTTTTTCCTTTACACCTGTCTCCGGGCCCGCATATGCAAGCGATTGAAAGCCAAAAGCAGTTTTATAATAATGCGCAGCCTGCTTTGCATTTCCAACATAAAATTCCACGTAGTCTGTGCCAAGCAATGGTAAAAAATCTTCGCCTGGGTCTAGGTTTTTTCCAGGAGCTAAAACTGAATGCATGTAATTTTTTTTGAGGTTAACATAATTAATTCTTCGGATATTCAGTGGCAGCCTGTCAGGAATATACGGGTAATTTTATTCTATAGTATCATAAATATTGATAATTTTTCGTTTGCCAAAAACATTTATTTTTTTAAGAATTTCTTTGGTTTCCAGGTCGAATTCAGGGCTCATAGTGGCACCGGTGAATAATATATCGGAAATAACATCCTCCCTGCCGGTCCATGTGCTTAGCCAGATGTATCTTCTTTCTTTTTTTGTATCCTTAAAAATTTCCTGTTTGCCAAGACTGCAAACAGTAACCCTTGTTAGTTTTTTGTATCTATCTTTAAAATGTGTGATTATTGTTTCTCTCATCAATTTTAGAAAATCTTCTTCTTTTGCAGTGTCATTCAGATCAATGGCATCGTAGCGGTATAAAGTTGACATAATTATTTTTTTAAATATTAAAGATAGTATGGGAAATAATGTTACTGTGATAAAGATAATAAATGGTTTAAAAAAGAATGGAACAGGAGAATTTACTGTCTTCAAAAATATATCTCAAACCGGAAAATTCAAAGCGCCTTATCTTGCAGAAAAAATTTAATGCAAAAAACCGGCATACTCGGGGGCGGCCAATTGGGAAGAATGTTATTGCAGGCTGCGGCCAATTATCCTGTAGAAACTTTTGTAATGGAAAACGATACCGAATGCCCTGCTGCACATTTGTGTCATCATTTCATAAAAGGAGATATAAAAGATTTTAATGACGTTTATAATTTCGGGAAACACCTGGATGCTGTTACCATTGAAATAGAATCTGTCAATGAAAAAGCACTGGCGAAACTGGAGAGAGAGGGTGTAAAAATTTATCCCAGGCCATCAGCCCTTTCAATTATTAAAGATAAAATCCTGCAAAAGCAATTCTATGCATCCATAAATGTTTCCTCACCTTCCTTTATAATTACTCAGAATAAAAATGAAATAGAGCATCGACGGGATTTTTTACCGGGAGTTCATAAAATTGCAATGGGCGGCTATGACGGCCGTGGCGTGGTAATTATAAAAGGTGAGAAGGACATTGTAAATGCCTTTGATGCCCCCGCAGTTTTGGAAAAACTTATAGATATTAAAAAAGAAATCTCCTTAATAGTTGCTATAAACGAAGCCGGCGAAACCGCATTGTATCCACCGGTAGAAATGATTTTTAATAAGGTTTTAAACTTACTGCAATACCAGTTGAGCCCTGCTGCTAT
>JBDTZL010000316.1:0-31364 GCA_040005125.1 Ginsengibacter sp. | reverse complement strand
GATGTTTTTTTCCAGGATAATGATGCATTTCCAAATGGCAAAGGAAGAAAAATGATTGCGGGCGATGTAGTGTATAGTTTTAATCGTATCCTGGATAAAAGTACGGCTAGCAGCGGGGGATGGATATTTAACAACAGGGTTGATTCTGTGAATGCTTTTAGCGCCATAGACGACACCACTTTTCGATTGAAATTAGTCGCCCCCTTTCAACCGATACTTGGCATCATGAGCATGCAATATTGTTCCATTGTCCCTAAAGAAGTTGTTGAGAAATACGGAAAGGATTTTCGCAGGCATCCCTGTGGTACCGGGCCTTTTCAATATGTAGCATGGGAAGAGGGCCAGGCATTGATCCTTAAAAGAAATCCTCTTTATTTTGAAAAAGACAGTGCCGGGAAACGATTGCCTTACCTCGATGGAATTAAGGTTTCGTTCTTCGAAAATAAGGCGACAGAATTTCTCGAATTCCAGCAGGGCAGGCTTGATTTTATCAACGACATTGATGCATCTTTTAAAGATGAAGTACTCACGAAGAAAGGAGAATTGCGCAAAGAGTGGGAGGGGAAAATTGTGTTGGATAAACATCCATATCTCAATATCGAATACCTGGGGATATTGAATGATACGACTTTGGAAATTGTAAAAAATTCACCTCTTAAAATCTTAAAAATACGACAGGCGATTAATTATGGTTTCAACCGCAGGAAGATGATGCTTTACATTCGCAATTCAATTGGAACGCCCGCGGAAAGCGGATTTATTCCGGAGGGGTTTCCATCATTTGACTCCGCTGCGGTTACCGGGTACCGTTATGATCCGGCGAAAGCTCTCCAATTACTGAACGAAGCAGGTTACCCAAATGGTACGGGCCTACCTGTAATAAAACTGCTTACTGTTCCTATATATGCTGAATTTGCAACTTACATTGCCAGTGAGTTACAACAAATAGGAATTAAAATCCAGGTAGAAACTATTCAGAAAAGCTTATTGCTTGAAGAAACCGCAAAATCGGATGCGTTGTTTTTTCGGGGGAGTTGGATTGCTGATTACCCGGATGCAGAAAATTTTCTAAGTGTTTTTTACAGTAAAAATCCGGCGCCCCCCAATTACATGCGGTATAAAAATACCCGGTTTGATAAGCTCTATGAACAGGCTTTGGCAGAAAAGAATGATTCATTGAGGTTTAAAATTTACCAGGTTGCCGACCAGCTGATGATAAAAGACGCCCCCGTGGTTCCATTATGGTATGATATGGCTATTCATTTGGTAAAGCCATATGTAAAAAGCTTTGTATTTAATAGCCTTAATTTGCTTGAACTTAGAAAGGTAAGATTAGTGGACTAATCTCCATAATAAGTTAAACTTCATATAATCGCCCCCGTTACAATAAATTAGCGTAGATTACCGGATTATCCTTTTAATTTTATTCATAATGTCCGTGGTCTTGTTATTCTTTTTTCGTCAGTGGGGTTTATCATTATTTTTTCATTCCTTTTTCCTGCATCGTTTCCCTTCTTTCCAAACGCATGCAGGAAGAGATCTGAAATTAGTTTTATATAACGATCTCTTTCTTTTGACTGCTTGAGCAGTGATTACAATCAATAATATTTTCCGACGCATTTCGTTTAAAATTTAGTAACACATATTTCTTCAAAATATCTACAATAAAAACATGTAATCTTCATGGCCAAAAAAATAAAATTTTCAAAAGCAAAAGAGTTTGACTTTTATTCAACTCTTAATAAAAGGGTAGATGAATATTTTATTTTCAATAACATATCAAAAAATGCCAATTGGGTGATGGCATTTAAAACGTTTTTTTATTTAGGTACTTGCACAGCCGCTTACCTGCTGCTTATTTTAAACGCAAATAACCTTGCTGTGCAATTTGCATTATGGATCACTATAGGATTTTTCACAGCTTTTATCGGGCTCAATATCTCACACGATGCAATTCATGGCTCCTTATCACGCCATAAACGAGTTAATAAATTCTTAAGCTATACTTTCAACATTATTGGTGCTAATGCCTATATGTGGGGCATTATGCACAATATTGTTCACCATACCTACACTAATATTGAGGGGCACGATGAAGATATTCAATCAGTCCCGTTACTAAGAATGTGTCCCCACCAAAAATTATGGAAAATACACCGCTACCAATATTGGTATGCATTTTTGTTTTATGGTTTTGGCTCTCTCTCCTGGGTTTTCATAAAAGACTATGTAAAGTTCTTTAAGAAGAAAATCGGTAATTATGACAATAAAAAGCATCCCCCGGTTGAATATTTTAATTTGTTCTTTTTTAAAGCGGTTTATTATACCATCTTTCTCATTCTGCCGTTGATTTTGATAAAAGCCTTATGGTGGCAGATATTGTTGGGATTTTTTGCCTTACATTTTTGTGAAGGAATTACCATGGCTGTAATTTTTATGCTGGCACATGTAGTCGAGGAAACTGATTTTCCATTGCCAAATGAAAAAGGAAACATAGAGAACTCGTGGGCGGTTCACCAGTTGTACACTACAGCAGATTTCGGAAGGGAAAACAAACTTTTAAATTTCTTATGTGGAGGCTTAAATTTTCAGATAGAGCATCACCTGTACCCGCGCATTTGTCATGTGCATTACAAAACCATATCCGATATTGTTAAAAAAACAGCAGAAGAATATGATCTTCGTTACAATGCGAATCCTACTTTTGCAGGTGCTATCAGGTCACATATACGGTTATTGAAAAGACTTGGAAGGGGCGAATTTACAGATTTGCAGCTCAATGCATCCAATAATGCCACACCGGCAAAGCTCTTCATCCAAACTTAAAAGCAGGTGTAATTTTATATCTTTTCAAATACAAGCCTGAAGTGATCCATGGTCTCATTTTCGAAACAAATTTTGTTGGGACTTATTTTGAATACAGCAACCTGGTGGCGAAATTCTTTATCATAAATAAACCTCGGGATAAGCGACGCATACAAAAAATATTTCTTCAGATTAAATTTCCTGAACTTTATCCTCCATCTTTTGATGGTTTCAATATAGTCAAGTCTTCCGCTGCTTTTAGAAATTAATTTAAACCAGGGCGCTGCATTTTTTATTACCTGTTCGGCCCCATAAGGCAGCCATGATCCGGGGAATTGCTTTACCATTAAAGCCATTGCATAAGAAGGAGAATTTTTAGGAGCGTTTACACTTACCTCTTCAAGGGGCATCATATTTTTAGAGAATACCATTGTCTGCATATAATACCTGCCGCCTGTTGGTAATAAATCATTTAGCCCTTTAAAAAAATTATTATACACTTCATCCTGTTTTCCTGCTTTATATTCTTCAATAGAACAAAAATGCTCCATTCCGCCTATACAGGTTACGGCATCAAAAAGGCCAAAGTTTTCCGGAGTAATATACCTGCAGTCCATTACATGAACATCAAGGCCATTCCTGACACACGCCGCAGCCTGTCCGGACGATAAAGTAACGCCCGTTGCATTAGCCCCCCGTTCTCTGATATAGTTAAGAAAAGGCCCCCATCCACATGCCATGTCCAGGGCTCTGGTACCTTTTTTTATACCCAGGCTATCGGCGATAAATTTATGTTTATTTTTTTGAGCCTCTTCAACAGACATGGAGAAATCTCCATTAAACATCGCCCCGCTGTAGTCTGCCATTTCTCCCACACTTAACCGGAAGATCTCATCTATCGTGGTGTAGGTAAAATCAAGATCACTTTTTGTCGCCATTTAAGTTTTTTTATTTTTTTAATGAGGGTGCAATATATCTAATGTTTCGATATAGTAATGATTGACCATTTCAGACCAGCGGGATTTATTGAATAGTAATTCTAACACCCGCCTGTGGTATGAGCATTGTAGTTCTTGAATTATTTTCTTCAAATGAAACATTTCCATTTCCGTCGATATAAGGATTGGAAAGGTACCGGCTGTTGGCGCCAATTAAATACGCCACTTTCAATTCCAGTCCCACGTCATCTCTTTTACTTAAGGGAATATCCAGGCCCCCGGCTGCTCCATAAGCTAATGCCCAATGTGCTTTTGTAGAGTTAGAATAAGAGGAATTATAATCACTGAAATAAGTTAGTCTTTCAACACTTACGGTAGAGAAAAACACATTCCAGCCAGCTGTAATGTCAACAAAGGGCTTTATTTTTCCAAACCCCGGGGACTGAAAACGGGTTAACAACATTAAAGAAAAAATATTACTGGTTGCGCTTACTTTGAAGTCATCATTAACTCCCAATACATAACCTGAAAAGTATTGGGTGGCACGGCCTTTTTCCTGTAAGCCAAATTCAATTCCAAACTTAACCGGCGACACTTTAGAAACCCGGTATAAGAGGTTTAGACGCAATCCAAAACCGGCATCAGGATTTACATCTTTATAATCACCCTGGGGGACTGAAAGCTGTGCATCAACCGACATGGAGAATTTTTGTGCAGAGGAAAATACATATGAGACAGAGATCAGCAAAATGGTTAACAAATATTTCATCAATGATTATTTTATTGTTTAAGCTTATCAGCAAAAACTTTTTTTAGTTTATCCATTTTGGGCTTAATGACAAAATAGCAATACGGTTGAGAACTGTGGTTTTTGTAATAATCACGGTGATAGTTTTCCGCTTCATAAAAATTGGTAAAAGGTTCAATGGCAGTAACAATTGGTTTATCAAAGGTGCCGCTTTTATCCAGGGCTGCTTTATACTTTTCGGCTTTTTCTTTCTGTTCATCATTGTGATAAAAAATAACACTTCTGTATTGCGGCCCTATATCGTTTCCCTGCCTGTTCAACGTAGTGGGATCATGTGTTTTCCAGAAGACTTCCAGTAATTCATCAAAGCTTATTTTGCCAGGATCGTATTCTATTTTAAGCACTTCAGCGTGCCCGGTTTTTTTATCGCAAACCTGTTCATAGGTCGGGTCTTCAACATGACCACCACTATAGCCACTCGTCACCCTTTCCACACCATTGAGTTGTTGAAAAACGGCTTCGGTGCACCAAAAGCAGCCATTACCAAATGTTGCGGTTTCTGTATTTTTGTTATCTGTCATAAAAATTCGTTTTACTTTATTTTTTGATCTGTACAAAATTAATAAGATGGAAATTATGCGATACCAATAACAAAATATTTTTTTTAGTTTACATAATCAAAGATAAGTTGCATATGTTTTGTTGATAAAAAACTTTTTTATTGTGTTTTAACAGAAATTATTTCCCGCAATAATTTTAAATAGGAAACATGCCGGATAACGATGATACTTCTTATGCATTCAGATTAATGCCAGGTGCAGATTTGCGCGTATCAATCGAAAATTTTGTAAGACAACACAAGATACAGGCCGGGTGGATAGCCGGTTGTGTGGGAAGTCTTACTGAGTATTCAATCCGCTTTGCCCATCAGCCTGTAGAGTCCACTGGCAACGGTCATTTCGAAATCGTAAGCCTTGCCGGTACTGTTTCAGTAAATGGCGTACATCTGCATATCAGTATTTCAGACAGTACCGGAAAAACCATTGGAGGCCATCTTGTGGAAGGTTGTAAAATTTATACCACCGCCGAAATTGTTTTGCTTGAATCGGGGAAATATATATTTATGAGACAAAAAGATGGAAGCACTTCGTGGGAAGAATTACAGATCACAGAAAAGCAGGATCGCCCGGGATTATTTCCTGTGTAGAATCCTTTGATTGAAGCTATGCCTACTTTTGTAGTATATTTAAAAGGTTTTCGCACCATTAATGCATGAAACTATTCCCTACTTCAGCAATACAGCAGCTTGAGTTTGATAAAATACAAATTTTGCTTGCAGGCCATTGCCGCACTGAATTTGCACAGCATAAGGCCGAAACCTTACGCATTCATACAAAGAAAGAATTTATTGAACCCCAGCTAAGACAGACTCACGAATACAAATTACTTTTTCTCAATCACCTCTATTTTCCTGATGAGGTTGTATTGAATCTATTTAAAGATCTGAAGCTTTTAAGTATTGAAGGCTCTGTGCTTAACGGGAATCAATTTTTGTCAATAAAAAAGCTGGCAGCTTCGATACAACAAATTTTCAGGTGGTTTGACAATGACCGGAGAATTGCATTTCCTTCATTGGCACTTGTGATTAGTGAAACATATTTTGAAAAGGCCATTACGGAAATGATTGATGAAATCCTGGATGATGATGGAAATGTAAAGGATAATGCCTCGGAAGAGCTTTCAGAGATACGAACGCGGTTATATAAAAAGAGAAGCGAATTAAGAAGACTGTTTAATCGTATAATCAGCCGCATGAACAAGCAAGGCTATCTGGCAGAAATAGAAGAAAGTTTTATAAATGGAAGGCGCGTATTGGCGGTGTTTGCGGAGCAGAAGCGAATGATAAAAGGAATTTTGCATGGGGAAAGCGATAGCCGCAGAACCGCATTTATTGAACCTGAAGAAACAACAGGATTAAACAATGAAATTTTTTCTCTTGAGAATGAAGAACGCCATGAGATTTTTAAAATACTGCGACAGCTTACATCAGGATTGAGGGCTTATCATTCCTTGCTGAACATTTACTACGAAATACTTGGCGAATACGATTTTATAAGGGCCAAGGCCAAACTGGCTATGCAGTATAACGGCAACATTCCTGCCTTGCATGACAAAGCTTTTTTAAAGCTGGTAAATGCCTGCCATCCGCTCTTGTTTATTTATAATGAACAACAACAAAAACCTACCGTACCTGTAAACCTTAGTTTAGATGACAAAAACCGGATATTAGTTATCAGCGGGCCTAATGCGGGCGGTAAAACTGTAACCCTGAAGACAGCCGGCCTTTTGCAAATGATGCTCCAAAGCGGGTTGCTCGTTTCGTGTAGCCCTGATAGTGAGTTTGGTATATTCAAACAATTAATGATTCATATAGGGGATACACAAAGCCTGGAATTTGAGCTGAGCACGTATTCGTCGCACCTCATGAATATGAAATATTTTATGGAAAACGCAAATGGGAAAACCCTTTTTTTTATTGATGAACTGGGGAGCGGAAGCGACCCAAATCTCGGTGGCGCTTTTGCTGAAGTGATCATGGAAGAACTTGCAAGGAAACATTCTCTCGGGATTGTAACCACTCATTATCTCAACCTGAAAGTGATGGCCAATAAAGTTGAGGGGATTATGAACGGGGCAATGGCTTTTGATGAAAAGAACTTAAAGCCTTTATATAAGCTGATCGTTGGAAAGCCGGGTAGCTCATATACTTTCTCAATTGCTGAGCGTATTGGTCTTCATCATTCGCTTATCAATAAGGCGAGGCAGTTGGTTGACGAGAATCATTTTAGCCTTGATAAATTGCTGAATCGCACTGAGCAGGATTTGCAGGATGTGGATGAAGAAAGAAAAAAACTTGAAAAGCTTATAAAAGAAAACGAAAAGCTCAAAAAGGAAATGGAACATGTCATCCACCGGGAAAAACATCAGCAACAAATCGAATTATTAAAGAATCAAAATGCAATAAGCGGGGAAAAGTTATCATACCTGAGAGACATGGAGCGTAAATTGAAATCAATCCTGCTCGAATGGAAAAAGACTGACGATAAAGATGCGGTTATTAAAATGATGCACCCGCTTCTTTTTAAGCAAAGAGAGAAACAGGTTGTTGAAAAGCAGCAAAAGAAAATTGATCTGAAATATGTTGAAACTACGGAGCAGGTAAAAGAAGGCGATAATGTAAAAATGATTACCAACAGGCAGGTTGGAATTGTTACAAAGCTGAGGGGGAAGAAAGCGATAGTACAGGTTGGGGCTATTCCAATTACGGTAGATGTGGCTGACTTGGTTGTAGTAAAAGATAGATTAACCGAAACATCTGAAAAATAAATTATATCGGGAAATATTTTTTTGAAATTAAACAAAACCATAATTTGATTGTTAGTATAAAAAATAAAAATCAAATTTATGGGAGACACAAAAAACCTGATAAGCCTGGACGCTATCGAAAAAATTAAGGATCTGGCAGAGTCTGCTGATATCTGCCACTTTGTAACAGCAATTTCAAAAACTCCGTTGTCAACGCGCCCTATGTCTACACAAAAAGTAGATGATGATGGATTTATTTGGTTTATGAGTGATAAAAGCAGTATCAAAAACCAGGAAATCAATTCGGACAGCCGCGTGCAATTATTTTATTCTCATCAAAGCAGCTCAGAATACCTGAGCATTTTTGGAACTGCGGAAATAATTTTTGACAGGGATAAAATTGAAGAAATGTGGACACCTATTGCAAAAGCATGGTTTACTGAAGGCAAAGACGATCCCGCCATTTCGCTGCTTAAAGTAACACCACAGGAAGGTTATTATTGGGATACTAAAAACAATAAAATGGTCGCACTTGTAAAGATTGCCACTGCCATCGTTACCGGTAAAACTATGGACGATGGGATAGAAGGAAAACTTACAGTTTAGTGTATAATTTTTTTTTATTGTCCGACTAAAATTTTTTGTGTCTTGCCAAATCATTGGTGATTGTGCCTTCTAAGCCCGGTCTCCGCCTGCGACGGAGAGCGTGTCGAAGTGAGGTTCAATGTTTGAAGTGCTTTGGTAAGTTAGTTGCTCGCCTTTAGGAAAGGGGTTGGGGTGCGGCTAAATCTCGCAGGAGTTTGAATTGTTTGGTCGGACAATAATGATTTATTTATTATTATTGCCTGGTTAAACCATTGCGTTTAACCAGGCTTTTGTTGTTGACTCATCCGGGCTTACAAAAATATGCGGAGATGTTTATGTGGTGATGTCCAAACAGGCAGAATTTAAATAGTTTAACCGGTGAATTAAAAATAAACTGACAGGCAGCCAGCTCGTGTTAACCCTGTATTATTAACTTTAGATACCATTGATTCAGAGAATGTCATTTTGTATTATTTGGCTTGTTATTATTACATAAGACTGATCATAAAACTTATAACAATGAAAATTAATGAACTTATTGCACAGCATATCAGGGAAGTGCAGGAAGGCGATAACTGGACCGAGGTAAATATACAAGATACTTTGGCAGATATTGATTATAAAGAAGCGACTACTGTAACAAACGCATCTTATAACACAATTGCGTCACTCGTTCATCATCTTAGCTTTTATAATGATGTCGTGATGCAAAGATTATCCGGCAATGAACCGGCTATTAATGAATCGAATGGATTTGATATGGCCACGATAAAAAATGAAAACGACTGGATTAAATTGAAAGAGCGTAACATACAATCTGCACTGCAGCTTGCTTCGGCAGTGAGAGGATTTCCGGAAGAGAGGATATTTGAACTTACAGTAACCGGTCACTCAACATATTATAAAACGCTGCATGGTATGGTTGAACACGCGCACTATCATTTGGGTCAGATAGTTTTATTAAAGAAACTGATCAGGCAGGCAAATTTGTCGATAGGAATAAGTTGACAAGTTAATAAGTTGACCAGGTAGAAAGGACTTTCCAATGTATTAACCTTGAACTTTGGACCTTAGACTTTGAACCTTCAACTTAAAAAAACTCTTTTACTTTTTCTTTTAACATTTCAGGCATTTCACAGCGTTTCATTGTAGCTGCATTCATAAAATAGAGTGTTACCGTTCCTGCACTGATTAATTGATTTTGTTCGTTATAAATTTCGCCATGAAAAACAATTTTATGATGAACAGGCATTTCTTTAAGTGTTGTAACCACCGTAATCAAATCATCATACCTGGCGGGGCGTAAAAACCTTGTGTGAATTTCAAGCACGGGCATTATTACGCCGGTTGCTTCCACATTTTTGTAAGTAATACCCAGGCTCCGGAGGGCTTCGGTTCTTCCAATTTCATAAAACTGTGCGTAATGGCCGTGATACACAATTCCCATTTGGTCGGTAAGGGCGTAATGAATTCGTATTTGATTTTTGAAAGTGAACAATTCTCAATATATGAAATATAAAAAAAAATTAACCTACAGGCCTTTTGTGGGTTTTTATCCCTCTCCGATCTGGTCGAAGGATGCAGGGAAATGGGAGAAGGGTTTTTATTTCTTAATCATTCCATCGATGCTTATTTGACCCGGGCCACAAAAAAGTAAAGTTAAAGTAGCCGCGAAAAACAATGCAGGCAACTGGCCATCTCCGAACACATTTCCATGCATAACCCTTACTAAAATTACTGACATAAGTATTAAAACAGGTACACAGGAGAGTCTTGTAAATAATCCGAGGATTAAAAATATCGAACAAAAAAACTCCGCAAAGATTGCCAGGCAAACAGAAACAGTTTGCCCTATGCCCATAAAATTCATGAAATGAGGTTGTATGGTATTAAAGTGTGTAAGCTTATCAAATCCATGAGAAGCCAATAAAACACCGATACCTAATCGTAATACAAGCATGCCTAAATTAAAGGCGCCTGTTGAATATTTTGTTGAAAGAAGTTTACTCATATTTTTTTTATAATAGTATTAACAAAGATTGTTGCAATTTAAAGCGTTTTATTTTCATCAATACATTTATTAGTGAGATGATAACTGTAATGGTGTTGTACTTTTGCGGCGGTAAATTTTTAGTGTTCTTTTTTGATATTGTTTGCGCTTGCAATATCATAAAAAATATAATAATATAATTCATGAACCGACTCTTTTTCTCTGTTGCCGGAATCTTTTTTTGTCTTTCCTGTTTTTCCCAGGCAAACTTTAATGTGACTGACCCCGAAAAGGATTTTAAGGAAGCAAAAGAATATTTTATTAAAGATCAATATAGCCTTGCATATCCGTTACTGAAGGCATTAGTGGATAAATATCCTGAAAACACACAAAGCAGCCATGCATACCTTAACCAGGATCTTGAATATTATTATATCGTTTGCGGACTTGAATTGAATCAGCCCGTAGCAGAAGATGCGGCACACAGGTTTATTGAGGCAGCCAATAATGAACCAAGGCAGCAAATAATGAGCTTTCATCTTGCGAAATATTATTTTACAAAAAATGATTTTGCGCGTGCAGTTGTTTTTTATGAAAGAGCCGGCTATGATAATTTAAGTAATGAAGAAATTGCCGATGCAAAATTTGAATTAGCATATTCCTATTTTAACCTGAAGCAATTTGAAAAGGCCAAACCTTTATTTAATGAAATTCATCAGCTTCCGGATAATAAATATTATTATGATGCTAATTATTATTACGGCTTCTTAAGTTACCGTGACAGGGATTACGCTGAAGCACTTGCCTCATTTAAAAAGGTTGAATCACGCGATAAGTACAAAGGGTTAGTACCATATTATATTGCACAAATTTTTTATTTCGAAGGCAAAAAAGACGAGGCATTGCGGTATGGGGAGGAAGCTATTGCACGCAATGATATTTATTACAGGAATGATCTGAATCTTTTAATAGGACAAATATATTTTGAGAAAAAACAATTTGCAAAAGCGCTTCCGTTACTGCAGGCATATGTAAGCAATAGTGATAAAGTTACCAAAGAAATTATGTATGAGCTTAGCTATTGCTATTATGATGGGAACCAGGTAGATAAAGCAATTGAAGGTTTTAAGCAGTTGAGCAATGAACAGGATTCGTTGGGGCAGAATTCTATGTATTTGCTGGGGGACCTGTATTTAAGAACCAATCAAAAAGAGAATGCACGAAGCGCATTTCAGTATAGCGCTAACAATAGCAGTAACCGTAAGCAACAGGAAATTTCGCGTTTTAATTATGCCAAACTTTCTTATGAGCTGGGCTACCAGGATATTGCATTGAGCGAAATGAATAAGTTTCTTGATTTGTATCCTGCATCAGCCAATGCAGATGAAGCAAAAGAAATCCTGATTAACCTTCTTGCCAATACCAATAATTATAGTGATGCACTGGTTTTGTATGAATCATTTGGCAAGCCCACTGCTACTATGCAGAAAGTGTATCCAAAACTTTTGTTTGGCAAGGCAACGGAATATATTAACGACGGCAGGATAAGCCAGGCAGATGACCTCCTATCAAAAATTATTCGTGACCCGAATGCAGGAAATGTACTTTCTTTCGCCAATTTCTGGAAAGGGGAGGTTGCGTACAGGCTTGGCCGTTATGACGAAGTAGTTAAATATATGACTGCTTATTTGCAGGAGGGGGGTATCCAGGGTGAGGCAAATTCAGATGCAGCAAAATATGCACTGGGATATGCATATTTGAACAAAGAGAATTATGCACTGGCGCTTGCCAGTTTTAAAGAGGTTTCGCCGCTTATTTCTTCTCAATCCTCTGCAATAAAGCAGGATGCTTATGTAAGGGCTGCAGACAGTTATTTCATGCAAAAAAATTACGGTACTGCAAAGAATATGTACCAGAATGTGATTAATAACGGGTTAGCCCAAAGCGATTATTCTCTTTACCAAATTGCGCTGATAAGTGGTATCAATAGCCCTTCCGACAAAATAAAAACATTCAACTCCTTAATACAGCAATACCCGAAAAGCGACCTCGTTGCAGAATCATATATGCAAATTGCCAACACTTATATGGCCCAGGAAAAATTCAAAGATGCTATTCCTTATCTTAATAAAATTCTTGAGATGAAAGAGGCCGCTGGCCAATATCCCAGGGTCTACCTGAAACTAGGGCTTTCAAATTATAACCTGAATAATAATGACGAAGCTTTGAAATACTATCAAAAGCTGGTTACCCTTTATCCGCAATCTGCAGAAGCCGATGAAGCGATGGATAATATGAAAAATATTTATGTTGAGATGGGACGGCCCAATGAGTATGTTGATTTTGTGAAAAAAACCGGGAAGGTGATCAGTATTTCAGAAGCAGATTCGCTAACATATATTTCTGCGGAATTGAAATATACTAATAATGATTGTGCGGGGGCAATCAGTGGGTTCTCAAATTATCTTTCCAAATATCCACAAGGCGCTTATACCCTGGAGGCAAATTTTTACAGCAGCGAATGTTATTCTAAAAATAAAGACTGGCAAAATGCTGTGCGGGGATATGAGGCTGTAGTAAACCAGGGAAGTAGTAAATACGCAGAAAGATCCGCTTTTGCAGCTGCACGTATTTATTATTTTGAAACACCGGATTATGCTAAATCAAAAGTCTATTTTGCGAAGCTTAAGGAAATTGCAACAACACCTGAGAATCAACTTGAGGCTTTGCGGGGGTTGGTAAGAAGTTATTACCAGACAAAAGATTTTACAGAAGCCAACAACGCGGCAAAAGAATTGCTCACGAAAAAAGGATTGAGTACAGATGACAGGGCCGTTGCTAACCTCGTGCTGGGGAAATCTTTGCAGGCTGATAAACAGTGTGAGCAGGCAATTACCGCCTTTAAGCAGGTGGCAGCAATCAACAAATCTGTATGGGGTGCAGAGGCAAGGTATGAAATTGCCAACTGTTATTACACACTTAACGAATTACCCAATGCAGAAAAGGCAGGGCTTGAAGTAATAAAGGTTACCGGCTCTTACGATTACTGGGTCGCAAAAGCATACATTTTACTTGGCGATGTGTACTTGCAGCAAAAAGATTTTTTTAATGCGAAAGCAACCTATCAGAGTGTGGCAAATAATGCAACTATTCCTGAATTGAAAAAGGAGGCCCAGGATAAATTAAGCCATGCGATAAATGAAGAACAGCAAGTTTCAAAGGTGGAAGCATCCCCGTCAACAAACAAATAAGCCGGACTTTTAAAATTAAATGAACGAAATGTTTATGAAAATCATTCAAAAATACACGCTTAGGCTTGTTGTTATTGCAATCCTGTTTTGTTTTTCCCTTAATGTGGCGAATGCGCAGGTAGATACTTCAAGGAGGCAAACCATTGAGATCACCTCATCTTACAAACCCGTTTTGCGCAATACTGTAAAAATAAATTTATATGCTTCCCCGCTTACAGCCGATACCACAAGGCCACGGCTTGCGTATAAAATTCCCCCGCAAAATTTATTCTTTTCATACCAGCCAGTCTCTTTAAAACCACTTGCGTTAGACGCAGATACTTCTTTGCAGCTTGGAGAAAGAAACCAGCTGAAAGTTGGCATTGGAAGTTTCACTACCCCTTATGTTTCGGGTGCTTTTAGTTTTGGCGACGGCAAAAAAAACCTGTTAAATGTTTATGGAAATTATATTTCATCCAGGGGAAAGATTGACAACCAGGATTTCAGTGAAATAAATGTAAAAGGTATGGGAAGTATTTTTACACCGAAGAATGAAATATATGCCTCAGTTGCTTTTGCGCAACATGAATATTATCAATACGGTTATGATCATAACCTCGATAGCTTCAAAAAAGGAGATATCAGAAGAAGTTACCGGGATTTGTCGGCAGGTATCGGGTTTAGAAATATAGCAATGAATGATCTGAATTTTATTTACGATCCCCATTTGGAGCTACATACTTTTTCGAGAGAAAATAGAGCAACAGAAACTACTTTACTTCTTAACATACCCGCCGAGAAAAAATTCAGTGAATCAGTTTCGTTGAAAGTAACTGCCAGTGGTAATTTTGATAAATACCAGCTCAAAAATTCTTCTGCACATCTTACGAATAATCTATTTCAGCTTGCTCCTGAATTTGTTTATTACAGTGACAGGTTTACATTTCATGGCGGGGCCACTCCTTCATGGAACAATAATGATGTTACCTTATTGCCCAACGTGTATGCAGAGGTACAGCTGCAGCAAAAGGTTCTCATGATCCAGGCAGGGTGGATAGGCAGGTATATAGCCAACAGCTTCCGTACGCTGACTGCCGAAAATCCTTACGTGCAGGACCCGTCTTTTTTGAATAACACAAAAGAAGTTCAATATTACGGGGGAATAAAAGCTACTGTTGGCAAGCACTTCAGCTTTAATGCAAAAGCAGCATTCATAGTTTACAATGATATGCCTTTATTTATAAATGATAGCCTTGACGGCAAAAGTTTTTATATTAAGAATGAAAGTAAAATGGATAATCTCCAGGTTCATGGCGACATGAACTATATTAACCAGGATAAATTTACTCTTACTGCCGGTCTTGATTTAAATACCTATACCGGCTTGCATGATAATGCAAAAGCATGGGGATTGTTTCCTTTAAAGGCGAACGGCTCTCTTCGCTGGAATGCCTTCAAACAGGTATTGATAAAGGGAGATATTTTTGCATTCTCGGGGGCAAAAGCGTTGTTAAGCGATGGCTCTCAAAAAAACCTCAAAGGCGGTACTGATATAAGCGCAGGTGCAGAATTTAAAATCAATAAGCAATTTAGTGCGTGGCTCGATTTTGATAATATCCTTAACAGCAAATATGAGCGCTGGAACAATTACCCGGTTTATGGATTACAGGTTATTGGTGGGGTACTTATTCATTTCTAGTACCAGGCAAATGTGAATTGTGAATTGTCAATTGTCAATGGTCATCGATCATTGATGCAGTCGCTTCCCAATTCTTGATATGCATCTCCTAAATTATTTTTCCTCCGGATAATTATAGATATTTGCCGGATATGCAGGCACTTATTACATCATATTTGATCCAAAAAAAAGAGTGTAATCTTCCGCTGCTTGGTCATTTCAGGATTAAAACAAAACCAGCAGACTTTGAAAAAGCGAATAAGCGAATTTTCCCCCCGACAGATGAAATTTTATATAGTGAGTTTGCAG
The DNA here is from genome assembly GCA_040005125.1 of Ginsengibacter sp. GTDB lineage: Bacteria > Bacteroidota > Bacteroidia > Chitinophagales > Chitinophagaceae > Ginsengibacter. Next base: position 15,715 of record JBDTZL010000316.1, on the reverse strand, counting down.
CCAGTCTTTCACCAGATTTAATTACTTATATATCTAATCTCCAAAACATAACGAGGGAAGAAGCCGGTGGTAAAATTAATAGCTGGTGCCACAATGCCAAAGGAAAGCTCGAATCAGGAGAAAAAGTAACTTTCGATTCAATAGGGAGCCTTCAGAAAGATGCGGCTGGAAATATTTTTTTTCAAAGAAAAAAAAATATGAACCTGTATGAACCGGTTTCCATAGAAAGATTATTTCATAAAAGTGATGAACACCCGGTACAGGTGGGCGACAGGGAAACTACTTCGGGGGTTATGAATGAATTTTACAGGGAGAAGATGCTAACTAAAAAAAGAACATGGTGGAAAATATGGGCAGTTGTGTTACTGGCCATTTCCCTGCTGGTTTTTTGTTTTTATTTTTTTACTCATGAATTTGCTGAAACGGGCATTGGAAACCGTACTTCATTCCCCACTCAGGACCCTCCTGAACAGCATCATTCTCCTTAATGTTACCCGGCTATTCAAATAAAGAAACTTTTCACTACAATGTTTTCGGGGGGCCGGGGCTTTCAGCTTTTGTGAGCATTACTTATGTTGGGCCTCCCGAATTATTGTCTAAGCATAGATATATAAATTCTTTCAACGAATATATGACTGATCGCTTATTCATTCTTTTTCAAGGAAAGCAGGCAGAGATGATCCAATAATATATGTCCAGCCTTTGGCAAAGCTTTCTATAGCGAAATCCGGATTGTCCTCAGGGAATGTTTCCAGGCCTGTATGGGTTAATTTTAACCTGGTGACGTTGCCTTCGGGAAACAATTCAAATGTTACCAATGAGTTGCCCGGATATCCGTCAAAACGCCAGCTGTAACTAAGTTTTTTACCGGAAATAACTTCGGTAATTTTACAAAGGTGCAGGTATTTTTTTCCTTCGGTGCCTGCAGAGAAATAAAATTCAAAACCTACTTCAGGTTTAAATTCTGCGATGTCAAAATACCATTGCTTCATTTCATCTTTATCGGTTATAGCATTCCACACTTTTGCTACCGGGGCATTCAATGTTCGCTCAATTACAAAGGGTTCGTTTTTCATTTGTTTCTGTTTTATTGTTGATTGATTAATTGACTTGACATTACATTAATTCAAAACTTAACTTCCTGGTTTTGGAATTAGCATTTATACAAATAATGCACAATTATTTTCGGCTTTTCTTGCCGGGTTTATTGGATGAATTTTCTTTTAATAAATGCATTTCAAGTGCATCTAATTTAGTGGTCCAAAACATCCTGTATTGTTCAATCCATTTAGAAACATTATTAAGCGGTTGTAGATTTGCCTCACAATACCGCTCCCTGCCATGTTGTTTAATTACGATAAGCCCGCATTCTGCCAGGATTTTAATATGTTTTGAAATAGCAGGCCTGCTTATATCAAAATTTCCCGCTACTGTATTTAAGTTTAATGAACCCCTGGAAATTATGTTTATAATTTCTCTTCGTGTGGGATCGGCTATAGCCTGGAACACATCTCTTCTCATCTTTAAAATATATTTATGTAACTAATCGGTTACAAATATATAAGAAACCTTTTGGTTACGCAAATATTTCTTATAAAATTGTAAGCTTATTCCAATGGTACCCGTTAAAAGACAGAGACTACGGATAATTTTTATCCTTGTATGGAGTAATATTTTTCTGCAAAGGTTCTTTGCATGATAAGTGAAGAATTATTTTTTCTACATTTCTATCAACTGATTGTTCCGTTTTAAGGAAGTTTAAATAACGTACAATTTCTTTCCGGCGATAGGCAGTAAGCTTTTTAAAAGCTGCCGCTGCACGCTTGTTTTGAGTCAATGAATTTGTTAGTTTTGGATGGATTGGTATTGAGTAAGGGCCGGGATCAAATTTAATTGTTACAGAAGGCATGTCTCCAACATCAATTCCGGCTGCTTTGCGCATGGGTGTATTAAGATATAAACGCCATTCTCCGCTATATTTCACAAGCGTTTGAAGAAATTTCTTCCCGTTCAATGTACCCTGAACAGGAATGGGGCCTTTATTTTTTCCTGACTCGATGAATAATTTGTTTAAAACAAGCAACGGCAAAGGCACATATGGATTAATACCAATCTTTGATATTTTTGCTGAGAAAGATTTCATTGTGCGTTATTTTATGCGGATACAAGGTTGTCGCGAGTTGTTATTTATCTGCGGGCGTTCTCTCAAATGGAACTGTTGCCAAATTGAAGTTTAAAGTTCAGTTGTTTATTCTGTGGCTAAATTTATAAAGTTGAAACCGGAGCCAGCCGCTCATTTTACTCTAATCCAATCTATTGAGTAAAACCAGCGAAATCGGCTTTTATGAACCAGCAAACATTTTTAAACAGGCAGCTCTAATTTCCCTCGAACTCCACCGGCCCTCCAACTCCAAATAAACGAAGCGCCAGTTCTTTCCCAACTCCGTCTGCTTTTTTAAAATACATTTTCTGTGGCAGAACAATTGATTTGCCATTAGCATCCGTTACCCAATAATCTGCCTCGTATTTATTTTTTAGCGAAGAAAAATTTATGAAAACCCTGGGAATTGTATTGCCAGCTTCATTCTCACAATTTATATTACATCCCCTCAATTCTTTTATAATGTTTTTTTCCATAGAAGTATTCAGCGGTGAAGTGATGAGATTTATTGTAATCGTAAGCCCGCTAAAAGGAATGAGCTGTGGGTATTCTTTAAAAAAACTATATTTCATGCTTTCAGCCTTGTTTCTTTCATCATCATAAGAATAGCTCCTGGCAAGGCTCTCGTACAATCTTGCCAAATACAATTTTTCATGGGCTGTGTCCGGTAAAGTATTGTATAAAATATTTTCAAAGGTTTGTTTGCTTTCCGTATGATTGCCTTCTTCATAAGAAAATTCACCATAAAAAAGCTGCATATATTTTACGATATTTTTTCGTTTTTCACCTTCTGCTTTTTGTTTATATACAGTTGCGAAATATTGAGGGCTTATGTTTTTCATCATGTTCAGGATTTCATCAAAGCCTATAACATTTTCACTGGTAAATAAATTATAGACAACCTGCCGGCGTTCCGGGTTGCCGGCGAGCTCATTTACAAGAGCAAATTTTAGAAGAAATTCTTGGCCGGTTAATGCACTTATTGCCGATAAGTCGCTTAACGAATACCACCAGCCTTTATTTAAAAATTTAATTCGTTCAATTTTATTTTTGGCAAGCATCAGTTTTATCCCATTCACTGCAAAATTATATTGAGACTGTCCTAAGGTTGTTCCGATGTGCAGTTCCTTAAATTGAGCAGCTTTTGTAATTGCTTTTTCACAACTATCGAGCTGGCCATTATACAGATAGCTTCTTGCCAATGCAATATTGTACCAACCAAAGCCGGGCGTAGAGCCCATTTGATTAATAATCCCATTGCTTTCAATAATGGCTTCTTTGCTTTTTCCGCTGTTAATAAAAAGTGTCGGAAGGAAATAATATGATTCGATAAGTCTTTTGTCGAACCCATACTTTTCGTTTTCAAAATCTGCGATCGCATCAGAAAAATTGCCCAATGTATTTTGAAAATGGGCATAGTTATTATAGGAAAATCCACCTGTCTGTTTCAGGATATCATAGTACAACCCTGCTGAATCAATATTCAATAAATAATTATGAATGATGGCGAGATAAAAGATGGCGTTTGCGTCGCCGCCGGCAAGAGCGATATATAAATGGCTTAACGCGAGTTGTTCATTTTCTTCAACCGAATTTTTTAAGAAAGAATATTTGTGAAGATAAAAGCGGTTACGGTGTATGGTCCATGCTGCCTTGATATGGTATTCCATAAAATCAATTCCCGTGTTCCAGCTTTGTATTCTGTCCAAAAGCCACATCGCACTGTCCGGTTCCTCTATATTGGAATAACTGTCATATAGGGCATTGCAGAGCCGTATTACATCGGCTTGTTGAGGGTTGTACCTTCCGGGGGCGAGAATATTTTTGAGATTATTGTTATAATTTCTTTCAAAAAGAAGGAATGATTTTTTCAAAGGAGCTATGCAATTTTTGTAACCCAGGTAATCTGCGGCCCGGTCATATTTGTACATCCCCTCAAAATACCATCCCACATAATATGCGCTGTCAAGTCTTATGAATTCACGGCTTCGTGGTAATGCGTCCTTATCATAAAAATTAACTCCGATGCGCTTTGCATCAATCTCATAGCGGGCTGCATTGTTTTGTGAAAATGAACTTTTGCAAAATAGCAGTAGTATAAATGCAAAAAAATATTTTATGAACCGGGGCATAGTTATTGGTCGCTTAATTTATTTTTAATTTAGAAAGCCGGTCCATTTCAGCAAGAATAATATTGTTAAGGGCATTTGCCTTTGATTCCTTATTCCTGTAAATGAGCCTGTGGTTGAGTACTGGTTGCGCGAGTTCCTTCAGATCATCTTCAGTTACATAGGTGCGGCCGTTAACCAATGCATAAGCCTTCAGGCATTTTAAAAAAATGATGCCACTTCTCGTGGATGCAGCTAAAACTATATCTGTATTTTTCCTGGTTGCCCATACAATATTCCGTACTGATTTAATTATTTCTTCATGTATGAATACATTTTCACTTTGGTGTTGAAGATGTAAAATTTCATCGATACCCAGCACCCTCTGAATATTAGCGAGATTATTCCTGATGCCCAGGTAATCTTTATAAATACCCAGTTCGGTTTCCTCGTCCACATAACCAAAAACAATTTTTATAAAAAACCTGTCAAGCTGGGCAGCAGGCAGGGGATAGGTTCCTTCCATCTCCACCGGATTTTGTGTGGCGATTGTAAAGAACAAATCGCTTAGCTTATAAGTAACTTCGCCCATTGTTATTTGATTTTCTGCCATGCATTCCAGCAATGCAGATTGTACTTTTGGGGAAGCCCTGTTGATTTCATCTGCCAGCAAAATATTACAAAAGAGCGGACCTTTTTTAAAAATGAAGTCCTTTTTTATATCGTCAAAAATATGAGAGCCAATCAGATCCATCGGTAACAGGTCAGGCGTAAACTGAATGCGCTTAAAGATCACAGGATCATTTTCACCGGCTCCCGAAATGCTGTATGCCAGCGTTTTTGCCATTACAGTTTTACCCGTGCCGGGATTATCTTCCATTAGGATATGGCCTTTTGCAAGCAAGGCAGTAAGGACAAATTTTATCTGGCTGCGCTTACCCTTTATTACAGTTTCAATATTATCAGTTAGGCGCCGGATATTTTGTAATGCAGTTTCAGTAGTCACTGGTTCCATTCATTTATGTTTTCGGTTTTGAAAAAAAGTTTATAGTTCTGTAAAAATTTAAGAATTTAGAAAAGCGTTTTTTAAAAGGATTTTTTTGCTTGATGGTTTTATAAAATGGATAATAGAAATTTTGAATTAACATTTCCTCTGAAGTGCTTAAGGCTTCTTTGGAATATTTACTTTTCAGGTATACCTGCATAAACGAAGTAAAATTCGTGTTAAATCCGGGATCAATTTTTTCTTTTGCAAATTGCGCCGGTGACATTTGGCCCCTTGAAAAACCAAGCTGGTTCAGATAGTATGTTGACGCAATATATGACCAGTAAGCTTTCTGTTTAATTGTCTTTGTTTGATTTGCTTTAAAGTTGAGCCATTTGAAAATAAGCAGGGGGATACTGAAAATAAGTAAAATGAACAATGCGATTACGGCAAGACCGATCCATATAAGCTGCGTAAAGCTCATTGGCTTTTTACGGGTTTCTTTTTTTACCTGTTCTTTTTCCTTTTGCGGATCTATAATTTTTATCTCATCAATAGGAGCAGGTTTGGGAATTTTTTCAAAAATTTCCCGGTAATCATTACTGTCTTTGAGGACGATATTTTTAAACTGCTCCGAAAATGAAAGTGCGGTGATTTCATTTCCCTTTTGCAATTCGGAAAGGGCGACCTGCCCGCTATCTTTATTTATTGTGGCAAGCGAAACATCCATATCCAGTATAACAGGTACTTTTAAATCGAATGTCTTGTCGTGATAGATCATTTGAATAACGGACATGCCTACGCGCTTTTGTAGTGTATCAACCTTAGTTACTTTTCCATGAGTTACAAATAAAGCGGTTTGCACGGTTATAGGAGGTGTACCGTCGGGAGCAGGAGCTTGCTGCTGCTCTGTACTGGGAATAGTTGTGTCGAAATCAAGCCATCCATAACCGGGGAAAAAAACCTGTGTCCAGGCATGCGCCTGGTCTTCATAAAACCAATACCATCCTTTGTTTTTGCTGCTCCTGTCTACGGTTAAAAAACCTGTATTAACACGGGTGGGCAAGCCAAGCGACCGCAACAAAAAAAGTGTTGCGCCGGCATAGTAAGCGCAGTAACCTTTGTGGTTTTCGAATAAAAAATAATTTAGTTTGCTGGCGCTTGGCAGCCCTGGTACACCGGGGTTTTCTGTATATTTAAATAAAGGCTGTCCGGTTTCATCATTGCTTAAAAAATAATTTCTAACGGCAAGTATTTTGTCAATCGGGGAGGAGGCATTTTTTGTGATTTTATTTGCCAGGGCCCTTATCGGATCAAAATCATTTCCTTTAGGTATAAAAGTATAATACCGCATAAACGCGGTGTCCTCATTGTTCCAGTTGGATACTTTTCGCAATTCATCAAACCGCTGCCGCTGAAAGTTTTCCAGCTCCTTATTACCAGCGGGGTTGTAAACAAAGTAAGCGCTGTTAAGGTCACTCACATACATTTTTGCCCTGTATGCACTTTTAAATTGTTGTTTGTATTCTTTTTCTACGGCGATCGGCTGGCAGAAAAATGCAGTGCTTGGCGCAAGAAATTCTTTTGGGGAAAGCAATGCCTTATACACTTCCGTGCTTACAACTTTTCGCTTTAAAAAACCTTTGGCCTTTGTTAAAACAGAAGAGTCGGCCTGGGTAAAATAGAGCGGAATTTTGGATGGATCCGGTTGAAACAAATCATTGGAAGGCATGAGGCTGTCAACTTCGAGCGTTTGTGTTAAGGTGTCAAATTTTGTATAATAATCATAAGTAAAGTAAAGCGGGTTGGGCATTTCTGTGTCGGGAAAATAATTGTCAAGCTTTGCAATAAAGACGAGCCTTTTGGTTGATTTTCTGCCGCCACTCAGCCCCATTTCTTTTTTATTGCTTACAGTTCCATCCTTATCTTCCTGTGTGAGACTTTCTTTATTTGGTTCTTGTTTTTCGCCTTTTCCACCTCCATATTCTTTTTCAATGGCATTAAAATCTTTTTTAAAAAATGAAAAGATCAACAATAGTATTATTCCGGCAGCCACAACAAAACCCGCAAGCTTTTTTATGACGAACCAGGTGAAATCCGGCTCATCATCATTCATATTCCTTACAAGTTCTGATGTGTAAATAGTATAAAATGCAAATACCAACACGGGCGCTATGGCAATTACCAGTTTTTGAGCAGTGATATCGGTTGTGTTACTCACAACAATAATCTGTATCAACATTAATACTGTGGAAAGCACTGCCGGGAACCACCTTAGTCTTGCAAACCCCCAGCCGGTTAGCCATCCTATAAGAAACAGGAATGAGAAAATATAAAATTTCGTAATGGCGTAAAAAGCAATAAACTCCCCTGTATAAATGTTACTTACTATTTTACTGATAATAAAAAGTAGTAATATCAAGGGGAGCAGGGTCGTAATGAAACGGAAGCGAAAGCTGTAAAACAAGCAACCGCCAATAAGACCTGTGGCCAAAAAGAGGCTTTCAGTACGCCATTCGCTTTGCAAAACAGAATAGTATTCATTCAGGTGCCAGAGCATGTATGCGCCTGTAACAATAGCAGGTATTATCACAAGGGAAATCCTTGAAATTATTTTTTTGAGGCTCTCTTTTTTTTCAATTTTCATTATCCAGAATCTAGTATCCAGTATCTAGTATCCAGTATCCAGTATCCAGCATCCAGTATCAATTATCCAGTATCAAAGTTTCGCAATCGCATTTTTCGAGCATTTGTTTGATTCGTTTTTCATTTTCCAGCATCTTTCTTCGCATAGGTGACAGGTTAAAAGCAAGCTGTAATTTCTCCGTGCTTTTCTTTTCAGGTTTAACAAAAACCCATTGGAGCCAGTCAATTACGGCAACATTTGCAAAGCTTTTACTAAGCTGAACAAAAACAACAGTAAGGCTTTTGCCGGTTTTATCAAGAATTTCGGATAGCTGTGCTGCATCAGTTAATGATGAAACACAAAGTAAAGAAGCATACTGTTTATTAAAATAATTTTGGAGGTCATTTTGTTTTTGCCATGATGCAGTACTGATCATATATTTTATTCTCAAGGTAGGCTCATCTGCATAGATTTGTTTTGTTTCCTGGTCGGGAATGTATTGTATAAGTGCATTTTGCCTGCTTAACTGATCATAAATATTCCAGGTAATTGTTTTAAAATTATCAAGAAATATTTCATTGAATTCTTCATAAACATCATTGCTGATCGCATTGTAAAATGAGGCATAGAAATAAATATGTGAAGCATAAGGATCATTGGTTTCAGGAACCCGTACAACCAGTTCTTTATTCTTTGCATAAATTTTCCAGACGATTCTTCTCACATCATCATTGTTTTCAAAGTTTTTGTAATTTAGTAATTCGCCTTCCACTTTTCTTATTTCCTCAATTCTCATATTTGTTTCCTCGGTTTTTTTTGGCTGAACCACCAGGGCCCCGGTTGATTTTACAGGTGGCACCGTAAAAAAATTACTGTTGGAGGAGAGCCTGCCGGTAAAAGAAAAAAACTGGAAAAAATCTTCAAAATAAATGATCCCGCTGTTTATATCGTACTCTTTAATATTTTTCAAAGGCCAGTTGTATAAACCTTCTGTATGCGTTGAAAAAAAATTTTCTTTTGCATGCAAGACGACGGGTGCGAATTTTGGAGAAATATTATTTCCATCATATAATAACCGCAGACGGATGTAACCGAAGGGCGGTTTTATAATATGGGAGATATTAATTTCAACCTGCTGTTGATTTGCTACGTTCTTCCTAGCCGCAGTTTTTATTTTTAAAATGCTCTTTTGGTTTTTTTTGCTGAATAAAAAAATTACCCAGGGTACAAATGCGCTTGTAAAAGAAATAATCAAAATTGCAAATGCAAACCAAAAGATAACAGAGATAAAAAGATCAATAATTGCAGTTTGCGCTGTTTCAGGGACGGCATTATTTTTTCTGAGCCAATTGGCTGCCAGTAGTAAAGCAATTACTAAAAGTAGCAGGTGCACACGAAAAGGGATATAAAAGCGGGCACGTCTTATATTTTCTCTTATTACTGCGATATTCATTCTCCTGCAAAATTCATTCAAATAAATGTAAGGAAAACCAAAATCTGCAGATATATAAAATGTTGTATTGCGTATTTTATATTTTCTTTGTATGAACGAGGTAAAAAAATGATTTTGTATAATTCATGCCCGTGTTGCGGGCAAAAAAATATTGCGCAGGTGCTTACTGCTGAAGACTATACGGTTTCGCACCGGCGGTTTGAGGTATGGGAATGTAAGAATTGTAGCCTCAGATTCACGCAAAATGTTCCTGATCCGGCTGAGATAAGCGCCTACTATCAGTCCGAAAATTATATTTCTCACAGCGATACAAATGAAGGATTTATCAACAAGCTGTATCACAAAGTGAGAAAACGTACCCTTACTCAAAAAAGAAAACTGGTTGAAAATGAAACCGGCAAAAGCAGTGGTGGCATCCTTGATGTGGGTTGTGGAACAGGTGCATTTTTACATACGATGGATGAGGCAGGATGGAAAATTACAGGTCTTGAACCGGATGAAGGCGCCAGGAAAAAGGCATTGGAGCTATATGGATTGCATTTAAGCAACTCAGAAAAATTATTTTCTTTACCTGCCATGAGCTTTGATGCTATTACGATGTGGCATGTTCTGGAACACGTGCACGAGCTGCATGCTTATATCGCCAGGTTAAAGGAATTATTAAATCCCGGGGGTAAACTCTTTATAGCCGTGCCGAATTATACATGTTATGAAGAGAAAATTTATAAAGAATACTGGGCTGCCTACGATGTGCCACGGCATTTGTACCATTTTTCACCTGCTTCAATGAATTCATTATTATCATTACATGGAATGCAGGTGAAATCGATAAGGCCTATGTGGTATGATAGTTTTTATGTAAGTATGCTGAGCGAAAAATATAAAACAGGCAAAACACATTATTTAAAAGCGTTTATCGAAGGAGCGATCTCAAATTTTAAAACATTAGCTAACCGGGAAAAATGCAGCTCGGTGATTTACGTGATCTCGGCGCGGGCGAAGGAATTAAGTGATTGAAAATGGCGATGGCAAAAGGCAAATAAATAGCCTCACCCCAACCCCTCTCATCAGAGAGGGAACCAACTTACCAGGGGAAGGACTTAAAAAAATAAGAAGATTAAAACGGTGATTAAAACCTCAACGCCGTTACCTTCGGCAAGCTCAGGACAGCCCTCCCAGAGAGAAAGGGAACTAACTTACCAAAGGAAGATGTAAATAAACTAACAGACTAAAAATAGCACGAACAATTTAGCAATTAAACAACAAAGCCGATAGATGGCTACGCTTTAGCAGATCGGCTGACCTCACCCCAACCCCTCTGCGAGGGAGAGGGAACTACCTTACCAACCAACTTTCCAGGCGAAAGAATTAAATAATTTAAAAATGGCAATAGGCCATTGAACAATTTAACAATGGAACCGTTAAGTTAATAAACGCCACCCATTGGCACATTGGCACATTGGCACATTGGCTAATTAGCTAATTGGCGAATTAATCATTCAACTTCATCTCAAACATCTTTGGCCAGTCTTTGCCGGTGATGTATAACCTTTTAGTAGCGCTGTCATAAGCGATGCCATTTAATACGGCTCCTTCATCAATTTGATCATTTGGATCGTATTGATGCAACAAACCAGTGAGATCGATTATACCTGCTGCATGACCATTGGCTGTATCTATCTTAATAATATGATTATTGTACCACCTGTTTGCAAAAATATATCCATTAATATATTCAAGCTCATTAAGGCTGTCAAGTTCTCCATGATTGTCTGCTACCGTAAGAATTTTTATAGTTTTCATTTCTTTCTTTGCGTCATCAGGTTGCACGTAATATAATTTTGATGAGCCATCACTTATAATAAGATTATTGCCATCGTTGGTAATGCCCCATCCTTCCACACTCCAGTTATAGGTGGCAATGGGATGCATAATATCATTAAGGTTGTAAACAAAAATCTTATGATTCTGCCAGGTAAGCTGGTAAATTTTGTTTTTAAAAATGGTAATGCCTTCGCCAAAAATGTTTGTATCGGGAATGAGATATTCCTTTTCAGGTTTACCGGTTTTTATATCAACTATGCGTAATGTTGATTGCTTTGGTTCGCCCGTTCCTTCATACAATTTTCCATTATAAAACTGTAGCCCCTGGGTAAAGGCCTTTGAGTCGTGAGGATACACAGCTTCTACCGTAAAAGTGATGGGCCGGGGCGCCGGAAGATTATTGCTTTGAGGAACAGGAAGGCTCGGGTCATAGTCAGGAGTTGAATTATTATTGCAGGAAAACAATATTAAAAGAGCGGCATATATTAGTAATTTATTGAGCATTATATTATTTTAAAATGCTGTAAAAATAGTAAACCGCTTCGTTATGCATGTTAACTCATTTGTAAAATATACTGAGCGATTCTTTGATATGGGAATAATTTTGGCCTTATAATCATCCAAACTACATTTATTCTCTTAAAATTGGAGGCAGCAACAAACCAGGAGTTTTTAAATTGATAAACACTCTTCAGTAATCTTAAATATTTTTTATTGAATCTGGGTGGTAATTAAAAGTCAACGTTAACATTTTATAAAAATCCTTTTTATAATTTTGTTTCGTAAATGAACTAAAATTTTACCATGAAAAAAATTATGTACCTGCCCGCGATACTATTTTCTTTATTGCTTGCAAATTGTTCGCAATCGCAATCTACTAATTCAAAGAGTGAAACTGCTCAAGCAAAAACCAAAGATGCAAAATATCCTGATCCCGAAATGGTTTCCCGGGATACTAAATTTCCAATCCAATTTTCAGAAAGTGAATGGAAACAGAAATTAACTCCTGCGCAATATTACATTTTAAGAGAGCAGGGTACAGAAAGACCCTTTACCGGTAAATTAAATCACTTTTATCAAAAGGGGACTTATTATTCCGCAGCTACTTTACAGCCTGTTTTCAGCTCTGAAACAAAATTTGACTCGGGTACAGGCTGGCCCAGTTTTTATGCGCCAATTAATAAAGACGCTGTAAAACTTGTAAAAGACGAAAGTGCGGGAGATGTGCGGTGGGAAGTTGTTGATTCAAAATCAGGTTCACACCTTGGCCATGTATTTGATGATGGCCCGGCACCTACGCATAAACGCTATTGTCTTGATTCCGATGCATTGATATTTGTTCCTGAAGGTGGCAAACCGCCTGTGAATGCAAAGTAGGGGCGTGGGTTACATTGCCTAAATTTTTTTTCAGTATGGCACATAAAAAAACTTTCCGTTAGTGCGGAAAGTTTTTTTATTAGTGAGATGAAGCCTTACTGTTATTATCCAAACAAGCCGCCTTTTTTGAATGAGCGAACGCCTTCGCCTATTTTGAAACCATTGTTATATATTTCTATTTTATAATTGCCGGTTTGGAAACCACTGTTTTGAGTCCACTCAACAGTAACAGGTTGCTTCTCACCCTGCACATAGTTAATCTGAACTTTTTTGGTAAAAGCTTTTTCAGTGCCATCCCGGGCAACAAATTTACCGGAGCCAAGGGCTTCAACAACAACCGGGTTTCCATCAGGTGAGGTAATGGAAACATAAAGATCTTTCTGACCGGATTGGGTAATCCTGTTTTCATCAATATCAAAAGATATCCTTAGTTTATCAACCCTTTTGGCAGTTGTGGTCTCTTTTTCTTTACCCCCGCTTTTTTCTTTAATACCGACTATACTAAAGTTAGATGCGTGCAATGTAGAACCGATATCGATTACGTCTTCTTTTTGTTTGATAACTACGGTTGCAGAATCATAATTTTTCTTCACTGAATCACGTTGCTGTGTAACCTGTTGTTTCTCCTGGGTCAATTGTGTGTTTTGCGTTTTCAACTCTTCAATCTGGGCTGTATAAGTTTCAATATTACCTTTCAGTTCTCCAACCAGTCTTTTGGCTTCTGCAAGTTGTGCAGCAGTTGCATTTTTATCGTTTAAAATAGCTTGTATCCTCTTTTTAAGATCCTGGATGTCCTTATCTTTTGTTTTTAAAAGACTATCCGCTTTTACATTGGAAGTCTTCAGTACATCAAGTCTTAATGCGGCATCATTTAATTCCCGCTGTAACTCATTTTTAGAAGAATCGCTGTTAACGATCTGGGTGGTGAGATCCTGTTTTTCCTGTTTGGTTTTATTTTTATCATAGATAATATAACCCCAGGTGGCAAGCAAAGCAACAATCAGTATACCCGTTAAGATATTCCGGTTGCTGTTATTCTTTACCACTACAGGTCTTTCTTCAGGAGCATCGGCATTAGGGAAATTTTCGTAACTCATTGTAATTTTTTTTTTAAAGTTATGTTATATTTTTCCAAAATCATGCCAAACAATATTTATTTGATTTTTCAATAATATCCCGATTATTAGGGGGCGGGTAATCGTAAAATTTTATCTTTGAAACATGAGCGCATTGACTATACTTTCAGACTGGAAAAAAAATATTTATAAACCGTTATACTGGCTGGAAGGTGAAGAGGAGTTTTATATTGATGAGATTATGGAATATGCCGAGAAGAAAATATTAAGCACGCAGGATGCCGGGTTTAATCTTAGTATTTTTTATGGTAAAGATGCCAACTGGGCCGATGTTTTAAATGCCTGCAGGCGTTATCCAATGTTTGCAGAGCGCCAGGTGGTTCTTCTTAAAGAAGCCCAGCAGATGAAAGATATTGATAAGCTTGAGGGATATATTGAAAAGCCTCTCGGCTCAACGGTGCTGGTGGTATCTTATAAAGGTAAAACCCTTGACGGCCGCAGCCGGATATCCAAATTTGTTAAAAAGAATGGTGAAGTCTTTTTGTCAAAAAAGATATATGATAACCAGTTACCTTCATGGACTAACGGTTATTTACAATCGAAAGGATACCAGATAACTCCAAGGGCGTTGACATTACTCGTTGATCACATTGGAAATGATCTTAACCGCATTTCAAATGAGATTGAAAAGTTAGCCATCAACCTGGTTACAGAAAAAAATATTACGGAAGATGATATTGAAAGGTATATTGGTGTAAGTAAAGAGTATAATATTTTTGAGTTGCAACATGCTATCAGCAAAAAAGATCTTTCAAAAGCAATCCGGATCATACAATATTTTGAAGCCAATCCCAAAGCCGCTCCTATACAATTGGTATTGCCTTCTCTCTATAATTACTTCACGAAAATTTTGGTTATTTACCAAATGAATGATAAAAGTGAAAAAGCACTAAGGCCTATCTTTTACAACAATCCTTTTTTAGTTCAGCAAGCGATGGATATGTTATTAAATTACTCTTTTGCCGAAGCTGAACAGTCAATTATGTTGCTTCATGACTATAATTTAAAAAGTATCGGGATCAAAAATTATGGAACAACAGGCGCTTCGCTTATGAAAGAGCTGGTATACAAAATAATAAAAGGAAGTAGATTTAGTTAGCCGGCTGGGTGCAAACGATTTCTATACCCGCTATTGATCCCTGTAAATTTAGTGTGACAGCTGTACCGATGGGTCTGTCTCATATAATTGATTTGTGGAAATTCGTGTAACCCTTCTGCCGCCAGGCAGGTTCGTGAAAAAGAAAACCTCTGATGTTTTTATAATAAATTCAAAGCATTAATCTTATCGGCATGTAATTGCTCTTTTAATGCTTCGAGGCTATTGAATTTTATTTCGTATCTCAGGAAATAGCGTACATATATCCTGATAGTGCGGCCATAAATTGACGTATCAAAATCGAAAATGTTTACTTCAATAACTTTTTTTGTGCCTTCAACGGTAGGCCTTACACCAACATTCATCATACCTTTCAGAAGCACGACCTCAGCGGCAGGAGCTGTGATTTCCGATGAGCCTGGTGGCTGATCGATTGATACTTCCACGGCATAAACGCCATTTCCAGGAATCATCTTAGTTTGATCAGTAATAAGAATATTAGCAGTAGGATAGCCCAATGTTCTTCCTAATTTGTCGCCTTCAACAACCGTTCCCTCAAAAAAATAAGAATAGCCCAGGTATTCATTTGCAGTATTGATGTCGCCATGCTCGAGTGCATGCCGGATCTTCGTGGAACTTATGGTCACATTGTGCAAAACATGCTCTGGTATTTCCTTAACTTTGAAATTACACTCAGACTGATACAATTCCAATAGTTTATAATTCCCCGTGCGGTTTTTTCCAAAATGATGATCATAGCCTATTATTATAGTATGGGGATGAAACTTTGAAACCAGGAAATCCCTGATATATTCATCCGCGGATTGTTCAGAAAATGCAATAGTGAAAGGCACAATTACAAGACGGTCAATATCCTGTTTTCGCAGAAGTTCAATTTTTTCAGGAAGCGTATTAAGTAATTTTAATTCTTCATAATTCCTGCGCGATG
>JBDTZL010000350.1:0-9933 GCA_040005125.1 Ginsengibacter sp. | reverse complement strand
TGCCCTCCCGGAATTTTTTCATCTCAAAAACCCCCATCGGGCCATTCCATAAAATTGTTTTGCTATCCATGATTACTTTCCGGAATTGCTTAATGGCTTCACCACCTATATCAAGCCCCATCCAACCCTTCTCAATATGATTGTTATCAACAACCTTTGTATTGGCATCTGCGGCAAATTTATCTGCAACTATACTATCAGCCGGGAGGTATATCGCCACATTTTTTTCCTTTGCTTTTGACAAAATTTCTTTGGCAAGATAAAGTTTGTCTTCTTCACAAAGGCTACTCCCGGTTTCCTTGCCCTCGGCTTTCAAAAAAGTATAGGCCATTCCCCCGCCAATTATTATATTATTGGCTTTCTGCAGCAGATTTTCAATGATCTCTATCTTATCCGACACCTTAGCGCCACCCAAAATTGCCGTAAAAGGGTTTTCAGAACTGTGCAATATTTTTTCCGCACTTTCTACTTCCCTTTCCATCAGGAGGCCAAACATCTTCTTATCGCCGGGAAAAAATTTTGCGATAACCGCTGTAGAAGCATGTGCCCTGTGGGCTGTACCAAAGGCATCGTTCACGTACACGTCTCCGAGTTTGCTTAATTTTTCTGCAAAAGGTTCATCACCTTTTTCTTCCTGTTTGTAAAACCGAAGATTTTCCAGTAATAAAACTTCGCCAGGCTGTAAGTCTGCCGCTTTTTGCTGTGCATCTACACCAATACAATCATCAGCAAATAAAATTTTTGTATTTCCCAGCAATTCCTGCAAGTGTTTTAACAGGTGTTTTAACGAATATTTATTTGAAGGGCCGTCTTTTGGCCTGCCAAAATGCGACATCAGTATTACGCTGCCGCCATCACCCAGTATTTTTTGTATCGTTGGTATGGCAGCCCGCATACGGGTATCATCCGTAATGTTGTACTGTTCATCAAGAGGCACGTTGAAGTCAACCCTTATTAGTGCCTTTTCATTTTTAAAATTGTGATCGGAAAATTTACTCATGTTGGTTAATGAATGATTTCGGTTAAAGAATTATCAGTTTCTGAAAATATTTAAAGATAAAATATAGCCACGGATTAAACGAAAAAAAAGTTAGCCACGAGTTACACCAATTATCAAGAATTAAAATACTCCAAGGAAATTTGTGAAAATTTGTTTAATCCGTGGCAAAAAAATAACAATCTCCGCAGGGACCATTGAAGATTTAGATGAATTATTATTTCACAAAGAAATCCGTGGAAATCTGTGTAATCCGTGGCTAAAGCGCTTTAATCGGCGGGTTTCTTAAAATCAATGGATTTTGCAACAGCAGTTGGCTGTAAATTTATATCCGAGAAACGTGGCAATTGTTGAGGCGAGTTGCTTTTGATATAAGTGTTGCGGCAATTGCATTGCGCCCTTGAAAATTTCCTGCGATCTTATACCGTCAATCATTACAATAATCACGGTTTTGGTTTTTGAAGATAGCTGGGCAGAACTGTAAAAAAATGAAAGTGAGAAAAGCGTTATTACGCTCTGTTTCATACTTTGGGAGGTTACGCAAAGAAACCATTCTATTAAAACCTTTATGAAACCAAATCATTAAGTAATTGTGAATCTATTTATATCTTTTGCAAAAAACATTCTTTTTAACTTCGTTTCCTCTAAAAAAATATTTGAAAGACCTGGCTAAAAGTGTCATTTCCTTTTATCTGCTTTTTGTAACCCTTAGGTAAATTAAAGTAACCGGTGGGCAAAAAACAATAGAAAATTATGGATTTGTTCATTATTTCGGGAAAATAACGCATAATACATATGCGGATGTATAAAATTGAAAAGCGGAAAAAAATTCTTACGGGTCAATTTCATCGTGGACTGATAAAATTTTGCAAAGAAATTCCAATGAAAGGAAATCAGAACCTTTAACAAGATGTTATAGAAAAAAGATTTGATAATATAAATGAAACCCTACTATATTTGTTGGGTAATTAAAAATGCGAAATTCTGCCACTCTAATCCTTCAATCTTTTCTACTCAACATTATGAGTATTTGCGGACGTTGTATGCCGTGAGGCATCATATATTTAATTATTAATCATTCAAGGCCTTTGCCCTTTATCCCACAAGGAAAACATTATAATTTTTCATCTTAAAAAACATTTATGAGTAATTTACATTTTGAAACTTTGCAAGTGCATGCAGGGCAGGAAGCAGACCCGGCAACAGGTGCCCGGGCAGTGCCCATCTACCAAACAACTTCTTTTGTTTTTAAAAATTCGGAACACGGAGCGAATCTTTTTGCATTAAAAGAATTTGGTAACATCTACACACGTATCATGAACCCCACAACGGATGTTTTTGAAAAGCGCGTGGCTGCTTTGGAAGGTGGGGTTGCCGCGTTAGCAGTTTCTTCAGGCCAGGCATCCCAGTTTATCGCAATAAACAACATCCTGCAGGCAGGCGATAATTTTATATCCTCATCACACCTATATGGTGGCAGTTATAATCAATTTAAAGTATCCTTTAAACGTATCGGCATTGAAGCCCGTTTTGCAGATGTTGATGATCCCGATAGCTTTGAAAAATTAATTGACGATCGTACAAAAGCGATATATTTGGAAACTATTGGAAATCCAGGTTACAGTATTCCCGACTTTGAAAAATTTTCAGAAATAGCTCAAAAGCATGATCTGCCCTTAATTGTTGATAATACTTTTGCAGCGGCAGGATATTTATTCCGGCCTCTTGAACATGGCGCCCACATCGTTGTTCAGGCTGCAACAAAATGGATTGGTGGCCACGGCAACAGTATTGGGGGAGTAATAGTAGACGGAGGAAATTACAATTGGGGCAATGGAAAATTTCCACAATTTACTGAGCCATCCGAGGGGTATCACGGTTTAATTTTTAATGATGTTTTCGGCATCGGCGGACCATTCGGAAATATTCAATTTATAATCCGCGCCCGCGTGGAAGGGTTAAGGGATTTTGGCCCTGCACAATCCCCCTTCAACTCTTTTTTATTCCTGCAAGGGTTAGAAACTCTTTCACTTCGTATGCAAAGGCATGTTGATAATTCTCTCGAACTGGCTAAGTGGCTTGAAAGCCATCCGCAGGTGGAAAAGGTAAGTTATCCCGGGTTAGAAAGCAGTCCATATCACCAGAATGCTAAAAAGTATCTCAAAAACGGGTTTGGTGCAGTATTGTCATTTGAAATAAAAGGAGGAAAAAATAATGCGGTTAAATTTGTAGACAGCTTGCAATTGATAAGTCACCTGGCGAATGTTGGGGATACGAAAACACTTATAATTCAACCATCAGCCACCACACACCAGCAATTGAGTGATACTGAACAGGAAGCCGCAGGTGTTACCCCGGGTGGCCTTCGCATTTCCGTAGGTATTGAACATATTGAAGATATCAAAGCAGATCTTGAACAGGCATTCAATAAAGTTTTTTCAAAGGAACCGGTTAGTTAAGCTGTAAATATAAAACGTACTTTTCTCTGGCACTATATTGCACAGGTGAATGACCATACAGGTTATTCACTTGTGCTTTTTATAATATTGAACAAATAAATTTTGTCATATAATATTTTTAAATCGGACCATCCCTTTACACTTGAATCGGGGCACACATTGCAAGGCTATCACCTGGCCTATAATACTTATGGAGTGCTTAACGATACGAAGGACAATGCGGTATGGATATTTCACGCACTTACCGCCAGTAGTGAAGCAACCGAATGGTGGCCGGGGCTTGTTGGTGAAGGAAAATTATTTGACCCGGAAAATTATTTTATCATTTGTGTGAACATGCCCGGAAGCTGTTACGGAAGCATTGGGCCGCTTGATATAAATCCGGAAACGGGGAGCCCGTACTATCATGATTTTCCATTTTTTACACCAAGGGACATGATACTTTCTTATCAGCCATTAAGAAAATACCTGGGGATAGAAAAAATAAAAATAGGTATTGGTGGCTCGATGGGCGGCCAGCAACTATTAGAATGGGCCATCGAAGAACCAGGCCTTTTTGAATATATCTTTCCTGTGGGAACCAATGCACAACATTCTTCGTGGGGCATTGCGTTTAATGCGTCGCAAAGAATGAGTATTGAAGCAGATGGTACCTGGAAGGATAAAAACAGGAAAGCAGGAATGGAAGGAATGAAGGCAGCAAGAAGCATCGCATTAATTTCTTACAGGCACTACGATACCTATCACGCAAGCCAATATGAGCACGAAAATGAAAAAATTGATAATTATAAGAGTGAATCCTATCAAAAATACCAGGGAGAAAAATTAGCGAAAAGATTTAATGCATTTAGTTATTACTTTTTAAGCAAAGGGATGGATGCACATAATGTTGGCCGTGGGAGAAATAGCGTGGAAGATGCTTTGCAATTGATAGAAGCAAAGACTTTGGCTATAGGCATTGCCACCGACATTCTTTTCCCGGTAAGTGAGCAGCTATTACTTGCATCACATATCCCAGGTGCTGATTTTATCTCCATTAACTCCTTATATGGCCATGATGGTTTTTTGCTGGAATATGAACAACTGCAACTCATCATCACCCAGTTTTTCATAAAGACGAAACAATCTAAAATTCTGCAATAAAATTTCAATTTAAAATGACAGCTCATAAAAGGTTAACTATAGGATTATTTGGCTTTGGTGTAGTAGGAGAAGGGTTATATAAAGTTTTGCATCAAACTTCTTCCTTAAATGCAACCATTAAGAAGATATGCATCAAGAATGGCAAGAAAAAAAGAAATGCGCCATCTGAATTATTCACAACCAATAAAGATGAGTTATTAAATGATGAAACGATAAATGTGATCGTGGAAGTTATTAATGAATCGGAACCTGCTTTTCAAATAGTTTCAAAAGCTTTAATGAATGGCAAAGCGGTCGTGAGCGCCAGTAAAAAAATGATTGCAGAGCACTTACCCGAATTATTACAATTGCAAAGAGATACAGACATGCCTTTTCTTTATGAGTCCTCTGCATGTGCTTCTATACCGGTGATCCGGAACCTTGAGGAATATTATGATAATGACCTTTTACATTCGTTGCGTGCAGTTGTAAATGGTTCTACTAATTATATTCTCACTAAAATGTTCCAGGAAAAACTCAGTTTTAAAACAGCGTTATTAGAAGCACAACAACTCGGCTTTGCTGAGGCAGATCCTACACTCGATGTAGACGGCTGGGACGCAGTTCATAAATGGGTAATTTTACTTTGCCATGCTTATGGGATCGTTTCTTCCCCGCAAAATATTTTATTTACCGGCATACAAAATATTAATGAAAACGATGCAAATGTTGGGAAAGAAAAAAATTATGAGATAAGGCTGGTGGCCCAGGCAAAAAAATTATTAAACGGAAAAATAGCTGCATTTGTACTGCCACAATTTGTACGGCCGGACGATCATCTTTCATTTGTAAAAAATGAATACAATGGTGTGGTAATTGAGAGCTCATTTGCCGACAAACAATTTTTTTATGGCAAAGGCGCCGGAAGTTTTCCAACGGCGACTGCAGTGTTGAGTGATATATCAGCACTGCGTTATGATTATAAGTATGAGTACAAAAAGCTTTACCATCATACCCCCAACCAGCTTACCAATGATTTTTATGTAAGAGTATATGTAAGTTTTGATGAATGGAGTTATATTCCCCGCGAAAAATTTGAATGGATTGAGGAATGGCATGCAGAGGAAGGAAGAAAATATTTAATAGCCGTGATATATTTTAATCACCTCGCTACAGATGACTGGTGGAAGAAAAATAATACTTCTATGATCCTTTCCCCCGACGCTATAATTGAAGACATTGAGATAAGAAAGCTAAAAAAGAAAAGCCTGGAGCTTGCGGGGATAAGTTAGTGAGTTATCAATGGTGATTAGTCATTAGTCAATAGTCATTCGCTGGTACCCCGGTAGCTGCCAGAAGTGTAACTAAGCTCGTTAATGACCATTGACTAATGACTAATGATCGACTTAAAAATTCACATCACTATTTTAACTCTCCGGGAATTACTGTGATTATTTGTTTTCTGCCCCCTCTTAAAATACCGAGTGGTATTTTCATTTTTATTGCTTCTTCATTAAGATATTTATGCAGGTTGTCAACTGTTGCAACAGGCTTCCCATCAAACTCAACAATGATATCACCGACTTTTAATTGATTATTGTACACATTTGCATCGGGTAAAATTTCATAAACGTACACCCCTGTTTTTGTTTTTAATTGATTGGCCCCAATCATGCGTTGCGTAAGGTTAACCGGTTGTGCTGCTACGCCTAATTGCGCCCTTTTTACTTTACCATGCATGATTAACTCACCGGCTACATAAGCCGCAAGGTTTGAAGAAACGGCAAAACATAAACCCTGCGCTGCAGAAATAACTGCCGTGTTTACACCAATTACTTTACCTGTTGAATTTACCAAAGGGCCCCCGCTATTGCCGGGATTTAGCGCTGCGTCTGTTTGAATGATGTCATCAATCAGCCTCCCGTTATTTGCCCGTAATGTGCGGCCCAATGCGCTTACTACACCTGTGGTTACCGTGTGTTGCAAACCCATAGGGTTACCGATAGCAATGGCTATCTGCCCTGGTTCCAATAAATTGGAGTCGGCAAACTGTAAAGGTTTTAAATCACCATCATACACTTTTATAACAGCAATATCTGTTGACGGGTCAGCGCCAATTAGAGTAGCATTTAATTCCATTCCATCTGCAAAGGCTGCTTTGATCGAGAGCGCGTTTTCAATTACGTGGTTGTTGGTAACAATGTAGCCATCAGTAGAAATAACAAAGCCGGAACCTGAACCGGGTTGCTCAATAATTTTCTTTGTTTGAGGATGTTGTGCTTTCCTGGTAACTTTTATGTGCACTACGGCCTGCGCACCATTTTTCACTACACCGGTAACGGTTGTAGAATAGCTATCCAGCAGTTGCTTGTCGGTTGAGGCAACCAAATTTGTATTTAATAAATCTTCTATCATTTTTAAATAAACTCAACAATCAATCCGAAAAGCAGGGCTTGAAATTTTGGCAGGAAATTGTTGATTAAAGAAGAACCAGTAAGATAAAAAGGCACTCCTTACTTATCTGCTTGCTTTTTTACCCCTTTCTCAAAGATTTCTGCTTTTGCTTATTTGCCTCAGAAAAATGTCCTTTCCATTTTGATAGCCAGATAATGTACAAAAGGGCCATTTAACAGTCCTCATATAATATCATATAATATTTAGAGTTTACATAATCTTTATCATTCTTTTCTTTCCATATATATCTTCTTTAATTGCTGTTTTAAAATTATTCCCGATAAAAATTTGAGCCACCTCGCGGGAATAATCCTCATGCATTTCTACAAAGATATTTCCACCTGGCTTTAAATGCAATTGCGCAAATTTTGCAATTTTTTCATAAAAAATAAAGGGGCTATTATCCGGAACAAATAAAGCGATGCCTGGCTCAAACCCTGTAACGTTTTTTGCCAGCTTTTCTTTTTCGACTCCGGGAATATAAGGGGGGTTGCTGACTATCACATCATACGTAGTGAGAGAGTCCCAAAGGCTTTCATCTAAAAAATTGATTTTCAGAAAATCAATTTGTGCTTGCAAAACGTCAGCATTTCTTTTAGCAACAGTCAGGGCTTCCCTACTTACATCAATTGCTGTTATATGTGAATGAGGCAATTCCTTCTTAAGTGAAATGGCAATACAACCACTCCCTGTTCCAATATCAAGCAGCTGATGTTCATTACATTGCACATCGCACATCGCACTTCGTACATTGTCCACAACCCAACTCACCAATTCTTCAGTCTCAGGCCTTGGTATAAGCACATGTTCATTCACAAAAAATTTCATTTTATAAAACCAGGCTTCATGAAGTACATATTGAACAGGCTTGTGTTGCAGGAGTTCATACATATAGTTTTCTATTTGTTTCCCTGCCTGTTCATTCAATTCATTTTTATGAACACGTCTTTCCAACTTTTTTAAACCAGTTACATTTTCAAATATCCAGTCTGCAATGTTGGCTGCTTCACTTCTTTCATAGATTTGTTCAAGCTTATCCAAAAAATCATTATAGGCCTGTTCTGTTGTCATTACAGCAAACTTAATTATTTTGTGAAGTAATAAACCAATCACGACTATTTGGGCACAAATGAGCAATATATGGACCGTTGCATTCAACTTGCAAAACAAGGTGTGGGAAATGTTGCCCCAAACCCGATGGTTGGCGCAATATTAGTATATGACGATACAATTATCGGTGAAGGCTATCACCAAAAATATGGCGAGGCACATGCAGAAGTAAATTGTGTAAACAGCGTAAAAGAGGAAAATAAATGTTTCATTGAAAAAAGTACAATGTATGTATCACTCGAACCCTGTTCACATTACGGAAAAACACCCCCCTGTGCTGATCTTATCATTAAAAATAAAATTAAAAAAGTTGTCATTGGATCTGCAGATGTGTATAAAGAAGTAGCGGGCAGAGGAATACAAAAATTGCACAATGCAGGCATAGAAATTATAGCAGGCATTTTAGAAAAAGAGTGTGTTGGTCTCAACAAACGTTTTTTCACATTTCATCAAAAATTCCGCCCCTATATTATTTTAAAATGGGCGCAAAGCGTCAATGGAAAAATTGCGGGAAGGACCTCTTCCCCCGTGTCTCACGAGGATAGAACTTTATCTGAAAGAATCTTCATCAGCAATGATTATAGCAACAGAGTTGTCCATAAATGGAGAAGTGAAGAAGCAGCAATTTTAATTGGAACCAATACAGCAATGCAGGATGACCCGTCGCTAACAACAAGATTGTGGACAGGAAAAAATCCTATACGAATTGTTATTGATAAAGAACTTCAATTACCTGCTGAATTAAAAGTATTTGATAATGAAGCAAAGACGATAATTTATAATATCAAAAGGGATTCAACACCGGAAAATCTTTTTTACATTAAACTTGACAATGAAAATTTCATAGAGCAATTAATTGATTCACTTTTCGAAATGAACATTCAAAGTGTGTTGGTTGAAGGCGGCACAAAAACGCTGCAATCCTTTATTGATACCAGTTTATGGGATGAAGCAAGAATTATAACCAATGAAAATTTATTTATAGAAGATGGAGTTGCCGCACCCGCACTGGAAAATTGTATTTTAGAAAAAAAAGAAAGATACTTTGAGGATAGTATAAATTATTATAAACTGCTCTAATATATTAGCCAAATAGTTAGCATCCAAAACCTAATAAAGAGTTTTAATAAGACAAAATTATAAATTAGTTCCCGCTCACTTCCAGCACTTCACTTACTTCCGTCGCGGGTAATTCGGCATTTCTCATCGCAATGCCTCTTATAGCATTTTCACTAAATTCAACAAAAGCTTTCTTTGAAATTTCATCATCCCCCTTCATAACGGGTACACCTATATCGCCACCTTCACGAATAGATTGAATCAAAGGAATTTCGCCGAGGAAAGGAATATCAAATTCTTCAGCAAGATTTTTCCCACCTTCTTTTCCAAAAATATAGTACCTGGTATCCGGCAATTCATTTCCGTTGTGCGGCGGTATAAAATAGCTCATATTTTCCACAAGGCCTATTACCGGCACTTTAAGTCCTGCCTGGTTAAACATGGCAATGCCTTTTTTTGCATCTGCCAATGCGACTAATTGCGGGGTTGTAACCACAATAACGCCCGTTACAGGAACTGTTTGAACAATGGTTAAATGAATATCGCCTGTACCCGGTGGCATATCAATTATTAAATAATCCAGGTCTCCCCAATCCACATCTGTAACAAACTGCCTGATAGCACTGCTTACCATAGGGCCACGCCACACTACCGCCTGTTTTTCATCTACCATTAACCCAATGCTCATTAATTTTATTCCATAGCGTTCCAGGGGAACGATCATTCCTTTGC